>NZ_QPTY01000001.1:0-210545 GCF_005236045.1 Enterococcus sp. VV15 | reverse complement strand
GAAAATATATTAAGTTTGATCAATGAGAGACCGGTAAAACATTGTATAGTATTTTACACAGGATTATGGACTTGACTTTTTTTTCAAAAGAAAAATATAAACATACTTTTTTCGATTTTGGCACATTCGCTAGGTCGATGAAAAAACATGAGACCATGACTATTCGCAGGTGTCAAAAAAGAAAGAAAAAATGATTTTTGAAAAATCACTTCTTCTTTCTCAGAGTTAAAATATTTCTGTTGTAGTCTCTCGTGAGTTATTCGCTCTGCAATTTGTACATATCTGCATACAGACCTTCTTGTGCAAGTAATTCTACGTGGGTACCTCGTTCAACGATATTCCCCTTATCAAGCACAAGAATCAACTCAGCATCCCGAATCGTTGATAGACGGTGGGCAATAGCAATAGTGGTTCTTCCTTGGCGCATCTTTGCCAAGCCCTCTTGGATCAATCCTTCTGTTTCCGTATCAATATTCGCAGTTGCTTCATCTAACACTAAAATTTTAGGATCGGTAACGATGGTTCTAGCAAAAGTGATCAATTGTCGTTGTCCGCTGGAATAACTTGCGCCCCGTTCAATTACTTTTGCATGGTAGCCTTTAGGTAGTTCATTGATGAATCGATCTGCTTGAACAAACTCAGCTGCTTCGCGTATTTGCTCATCCGTAATAGTTGGGTCCATCATTCGAATATTGCCAGCAATGTCCCCATAGAATAGAAAGGCATCCTGTAATACCAAGCCCATTTTTTTACGCAGTTCTTCGATCGGATATTCACGGATATCATGATCATCGATCAAGATCTGTCCTTCGTAAAATTCATAAAACCGCATCAATACATTGATGATCGAGCTCTTGCCACTTCCTGTATGACCAACTAAAGCAACCGTCTCTCCAGGATTTGCGACAAAAGAAATATTATTTAAGACATTATTTTCTCCATCATAAGAAAAACTAACATTTTTAAATTCAATTTTTCCATCGGTAATCGTTCTTACTGCATCAGGCGCTTGTTGCGGCGTATATTCTTCTGTATCCATAATTTTCAATATACGGCTTCCAGCAACCATCCCATCGGTAAATACACTTAAAAAGTCCATCATTTGCGACATAGGATTAAAGAATCCTTGGACATACGTTGTGAACGCATAGATCAAGCCGACTTCAACTGGTGATTTCAATGCATCAATCCCGAATAACGTTAATGCTAGCGCAATCGCTAACGCATACAAGAAACTGATGACCGGGCTTAAAAGGATCGAATTGGTTTTGATCATTGCATAACGAGTAGCTAAATAGTCATTATTGACTTCCTCAAACTCTTTTGCTAACCGTTTTTCTTGGCGGAATTGCTGAATGATCCGCATCCCAGAAATCGATTCATTCAATTTGGTATTCAATTGACTCAATTTTTCACGCATATTGCGATAGATCCGTGAACTAAACTTTTGATAATACCAAATCACTACCCCTAAAATAGGTAAGAAAATCAACATCCATAAAGCAATCTTACTGTTGATCTGGAACATAGCAAGAAAAGAGGAAATAACTGCAAATATGCCTGTCAATACCATCAAAAAGACATACCAGAATTCAAAAAGCGTCTCTGTATCATTTGTTACCCTTGAAACAGTTGATCCTGCAGGCGTTTGGTCAAAGTACCTCATGCCCAATGTGTGGAGCTTTTCAAATAATTTTACTCGAATATACTGGTATGTTTTCAGCGAAGCCATTGAGTACAGATACCACTGAAAGAACCAAATGATACTCTTGATGATCACTCCGAATAAATACAACCCAGCAAAAAATAGGATCACTTGAGTTGTTGCAGATTGTTTTGCTAAATGTTCATCCATGAAAGTCTGGATGATACGAGGTAACAAAATATTGACGACAGACAAAGCTAACGCAAATAAGATTGCCACGATAAATAACGACTTAAATGGTTTGGCAAAATGCATCAATCGCTTGATGATCGTCTTTTGTTCCTTCAGAGGAATCGACTTGGTCCACTCTGATTGATACTTATCTTCCATCCTCTTCACCCCCTTCGATTTTTGCTTCTAACTGCTGTTTCTCCCACATTTGCTCGTACCATCCACCCAGGGCAAGTAATTCCTGATGCGTACCACGCTCAACGATTCTTCCCTTGTCGATGACGACGATCTCATTTGCATGCATAACACTACTCAAACGATGGGCAGCAATGATCGTTGTTTTGTTTTTTCGTTCTTCTTTTAGATTATGCAAAATCGCTTCTTCTGTTTTCGCATCGACCGCCGATAATGCATCATCAAGAATCAATAATTCGGGACTTTGGATCAGTGCACGTGCAATCGATATACGTTGCTTTTGTCCACCAGATAGTGATACTCCACGTTCGCCGACCAAGGTATCATACCCTTTAGGCAGAGCTTTAATTTCTTGATTGATAAAAGCAGATGAAGCTGCTTCTTCTACCTTTTCAGCTGACAATTGCGGATCAGAAAAACGAATATTGTCGCGGATCGTCATGGAGAACAAGAAATGATCTTGGGGAACATAACCGATCGATCGTAAAAGTGCATCTAAAGAATATTCTTTAATCGAACGGCCACCAAACTTGATTTGTCCTTTATAGCTATCATATTCACGCATCAATAATTTGATGATCGTCGTCTTACCAGCACCTGTTTTGCCGACAATCCCTAGAGTATCGCCTTCTTTGATTGCAAATTTGATTTGTTCAAGTGCAGGTACTTCTTCCTTAGGATAATGAAACTCTTTGATCTCTACATTGAGTTCACCCTTTGCTGGCGTTTGAATTGCACCTAATTGTTCGACGATATGTGTTTTTTCACGCAACAGTTCGCTAACACGATCGTATGAGGCATTTCCTCTTTCAAGAACATTGAATAAACGACCAATCGCAAACATCGGCCAAACCAACATACCGATATAACTGATAAATGAAACCATTTGTCCAATGGTGATCGTACCTTCTAATACATATTTTCCACCCAAAATAATAGTTGCCACATAAGATAAACCAATGATCAACGTGATAAATGGATCAAATAAAGCATCTAAGAAGTTGACACGTTTATTTTTTGCAATGGCATTTTCGATTTTTTCTTCAAAATCCGCAAGATCTTCTTTATCTTGACCAAATGTTTTGATTACTTTTATCCCAGTAATACTTTCCTGTGTTTTATCATTGATGCTCGAAAAAGCTTCTTGCGATTCACGAAAAGCATCATGTAATTTTGAACCTAAAATCCTTGAAGTCACAGCTAATAATGGCAACGGGATTAGCGCGATCAAAGTCAGACGCCAATCAATAAAAAATACCATCGCAATGATCGTTGTGCCTCCAGTAATCACAGAATCTGCAAACGTTAAAATACCAGCACCGGCAACATTCTGAATCGCATTTAAATCATTCGTCGCATGGGCCATCAAATCACCCGTACGGTATTTTTGATAAAATAAGCTATCCATTGCAGTGAAATGTGCAAATAAGCGTTGGCGTAATTCTTTTTCTAATCTGGCAGCACTTCCCCAAATATTGGTACGCCAGATAAAACGAAAGAGATATTGCAGAAAAGCCGCTACAACCAATACGGCAATCCAAGTGAAAATGATTTTCATCGAGATATTCTTATCCACAATCTCATCAATGATGATTCCAATCACTTTAGGAGGTACTAACTGAACTAGAGCGACGGCAAATAATGAAAAAATACCGATTAAATAGTGCTTCTTTTCTTGTTTAAAAAACCAACCTAATTTCCTAAAAATTGACATCCTTTTCCTCCTTCATACGGAACCGTCTTACCTTTTTCTTCTACTTTTTGAAGAGCGAGTCTTTCATCAATTAGTCGTTTTCTTACTGCATCATCCCAAATAGAAAAAATTACTAGAAAAATATAAAAAAAAGCAGACTGAAATCAATCAGCCCGCTAAAATGTCAGTTGAAAAAACCTATTTTTTCCCTTGATTTTTCATTTGTTGCATCATCTGACGAATTTTCTTTTCAGATGGTTTTTGCCCCATTGACATCATCATTGATCGTAACATTTCCTCATTGACGGGAGGATTTTTTTCTAAGTAATCTTTCATATATTTACGCGCAAAAAAGAATCCACCGATTGCGCCGATTAATAAAGCAATAATTGCAATAAGTACGACTATTCCTGTTGATACCATGTAAATCTCTCCTTTCTGTTTCCGAATTGCTCTCAGTGATTTATTTTACTAAAGATTGTCAAAAAAAGAAAGGCGTTTTCTTTAGAAACATTTAAAAAATTTCTTTTTAGCCGAATTTATGGTTTTCTAAGCCAAAATGGGAAGCTATAATTTTTTTTTAGGCGTACCGAATTTTTTCCTTTCATTTTCTTGGGGACAGGTGTAGAATAAATTCGATAAGAAAAAAGGAAAGGTGGTTTTTTTTTGGATAAACAATCGCAAAAGCATAAATTAATCGAACATACCAATGGACTTTCTTTATCTGAAATCAATGGTACTGTGAAAGTTCCTAAAAATAGGAGCTTTTTCAAAACTTTACTTGCTTATTCTGGTCCTGGCGCGTTAGTCGCTGTAGGATATATGGACCCGGGAAACTGGTCGACTTCCATCACAGGAGGGCAAAACTTTCAATATTTACTGATGTCAGTTATTTTGATGTCTAGTTTGATCGCCATGTTGCTCCAATACATGGCTGCTAAATTAGGGATCGTCAGTCAAATGGACCTTGCACAAGCTATCAGAGCACGAACAAGCAAATCGCTTGGGATCGTCTTATGGATCCTGACTGAATTAGCGATCATGGCAACAGATATTGCTGAAGTAATCGGTGCAGCAATTGCACTTTATCTCCTATTCAATATTCCCTTAGTGATTGCCGTTTTTGTCACCGTCTTGGATGTCTTCATCTTATTGATGTTAACTAAGATCGGTTTTCGTAAAATCGAAGCAATCGTCGTTTGTTTGATCTTTGTCATTTTATTTGTCTTTGTTTACCAAGTGGCACTATCTAATCCAGACTGGAAAAATTTATTTGCGGGTTTTGTTCCTAATGGAAAGACATTTGCAGATTCGCCAGTTATTGGTGGTGAAACACCATTGACCGGGGCGTTAGGAATCATCGGAGCTACAGTGATGCCTCACAATCTATACTTGCATTCTGCAGTTTCTCAAACACGAGAAATCGACCGAGAAGACTCCTCCGATATTGCTAGAGCAGTTCGTTTTTCGACTTGGGATTCAAATATCCAATTATCGATGGCCTTTTTAGTCAACGCACTATTATTGATCATGGGTGTTGCCGTTTTTAAAAATGGTTCTGTTCAAGATCCATCATTCTTCGGACTATATGAAGCATTGTCTGATCCTTCAGCAATGAGTAATAGCGTATTGATTACTGTAGCAAAATCAGGAATCTTATCCACACTCTTTGCAGTTGCTCTTCTTGCTTCTGGACAAAACTCAACGATCACAGGTACCTTGACTGGGCAAGTAATCATGGAAGGCTTCATCCACATGCGTATGCCAATCTGGTTGCGACGTCTAGTCACACGTTTGTTATCGGTCATTCCGGTCTTGATCTGTGTACTGTATACAAGTACGAAAGGCCCAATCGAAGAACACATTGCTTTAAATAATCTTATGAATGAGTCTCAAGTATTCTTAGCCTTTGCATTACCATTTTCAATGATTCCATTATTGATGATGACGAATAGTGAAACAGAGATGGGCAAACAATTCAAAAACAACTTGCTTGTCAAGATACTCGGTTGGTTCTCCGTTCTCAGCCTGACATATTTGAACCTCCGTGGCTTGACTGGGCAAATTGAAAGTTTCTTTGGAGATCAAGCCTCTGCTAGTGAATTAGCCCTAGCAGATCAGATTGCCTACGTTCTCATTTTCGTTGTCTTAGCGTTATTATGTTGGACGGTCGTTGATTTATATAAAGGAAATAAAAAACATCAACAGCGATTACAGCAGATGACAGAAGAACTCGATTAAAAATCAACCACAAAGGAGTGGCATGAGCTAGTCATTTCAGGCTCACACACCCAAGATATTGATTCACTTTACTATCAAAAAAATACGCCCTCGATCACTAAAAATTTGAAGTTCAAATTTTAGGATTGACGGCGTATTTTTTTACAAATCAGGATGATAGATTAGGACAACGAGCCAACGAGAGAAGTACTATACTATCTTTCTCACTAGTCATGCCGACCATTTCTTTTATTTGCTTTCTTCAAGTAACAACTCTGGAAATGCTTCTGGATCGAATACTTGCGTCTTGAACATCGTGATTTCTTTTCCATATGGCGCATATGCCGTTTTCTTTTCTTTTCCAACATATGGCGTTTCTAAAATCTTAGGAATAGCAGCAAATCTTGGTTCATGGACAATTTCATTCAATGTTTCAAAACCAATCGTACCAAAACCAATATTGGCATGTCGATCTTTATGGGCTCCTTGCGGATTTTTTGAATCATTGATGTGTAAAACTTTCAATCGATCCAAGCCGATCACTTTATCAAACTCGGTCATCACACCAGAAAAGTCATTGCGGACATCATACCCAGCATCATTGGTATGACAAGTGTCAAATGTAACAGACAGCTTTTCATTCAATACGACTCCATCAATGATCTGTGCTAATTCTTCAAATGTACGACCTACTTCTGTTCCTTTCCCCGCCATCGTTTCTAAAGCAATTTGCGCAGTCTGTTCTTTTGTTAATACTTCATTTAGACCTTCAATGATTTTCTTGATCCCTGCTTCTGCCCCTGCACCAACATGGGCACCAGGATGCAAAGTAATCTGTTTTGCACCTAGGGCTTCCGCTCGTACGATTTCTTCTCTTAAAAACTGCACGGCAAAAGGAAACATCTCTGGCTTGATCGTATTCCCTAAATTAATGATATATGGCGCATGAACGACAATATCAGATAATCCATGTTCCTCCATATATTGCTTTCCAGCTTCAATATTCATTTCTTCGATAGCTTTACGTCTTGTGTTCTGGGGAGCGCCAGTGTAGATCATGAAAGCGGAAGCCCCATAACTAGCAGCCTCTTCTGCTGCACCTAAAAGCATTTTTTTCCCACTCATACTTACATGTGAACCTAATAACATAAAAAGATTTCCTCCTCGAACAGCTCTACCTCAACTTTCTAGCGGAAAACCGTTCTATCTATTTTAAAATCAGCGATTCGCTTTTTTCATCCTCTCTATCTTAACTGAAACACGAAACAAAGAAAAGTTTGAAAACTCAACATAATAGGAAATATCCCTCTGGGTTCATGTATCACCCACCAGCTAAATCGGTGATGTTTTTTTGATCAGAAATAAATAAATCGTTACAAAAACTCCCCCATCTGTTTTTTTGATTCATTATTTGCTATAATTAGCGAAATAAAACCATTAGTTGAGGTGAACCCTTTTGCCACGTAAAGATACTCGGAAAAAGCGAAATCAAAAGAAAAAGCAAAAATGGTTTGTACCCAAAATTATTTTTGGTGTCTTCCAGTCATTAACAGCTTTTATCATCGTTCTTCTTTTGCTTCTCGCAGCACTAGGAGTCGGCATTGGTGCTGGCTACTTTGCATATCTAGTTGAAGATACAGAAATGCCGACCAAAGAAATACTACAAACAGAACTTGGCAATATTACAGAAACATCGAAACTTGTCTACGCGGATAATTCAGAGATCTCAAAGATCCAAACTGATTTAATGCGTACGACCGTTCCATCTGATCAAATTTCGCCGCTGTTGAAAACAGCGATCATCAGCACGGAGGATGAATATTTTGAAGAACACAAAGGATACGTTCCTAAAGCCGTACTACGTGCCCTATTCTCTGAAGCTACAGGAATCGGTTCTTCTGGTGGATCAACCTTGACGCAGCAATTAGTCAAACAACAGATACTAACAGATGAAACAACCTTCAAACGTAAAGCAAACGAAATTTTACTTGCGGCACAGGTCGAAAAGTATTTTTCAAAAAATGAGATCATATCGACCTACTTGAATGTTTCACCATTTGGTAGAAACAACAAAGGACAAAATATTGCGGGAGTCCAAGAAGCGGCGAAAGGTATTTTTGGTGTCAATGCCAAAGATGTGACCTTACCACAAGCTGCATTTATTGCTGGTTTACCACAAAGCCCAATCACTTATAGTCCTTATACAAATACAGGCGCCTTGAAAGAAGATCTTTCTGCCGGACTGAATCGTAAAGATATTGTACTGTTCAACATGTACCGTGAAAATAAAATCACCAAAGAACAATATGACGAGGCAAAAGCCTATGATCTTACTAAAGATTTCCTACCGCAACAAGTAGCAGAACAAAATGATCGTGAGTATTTGTATTATACGGTCATGAATGAAGCAACGAAGATCGTGACGAAACAACTGGCAAACAAAGATAAAGCTGATCTGACAGATAGTGACACCTATGATGCCTATTACCAAAAGGCACAACAAACGATCCAGAACAAAGGATATACGATCCATTCAACGATCGACAAAAATATTTACGCCGCAATGCAAACAGGTGTTCAAAAATATGGCTATCTGTTAGATGACGGCACTGCAACTCAAGTCGAGACTGGGAACGTCTTGATGGATAATAAAACTGGACGAATCTATGGATTTGTAGGTGGACGTAATTATTTACAAAATCAAAATAATCATGCCTTTGATACAGAAAGACAAGCAGGTTCATCGATCAAGCCAGTCCTTGTTTATGGCCCAGCCATCGATATGGGGTTAGTTGGTTCCGAATCTCGTGTGTCTGACTATGCCACAACTTGGCAAGAAGGCGCAAATGCTGGTGAAAAAATCGTCAATGCAACCAATGAAGGATCAAACACATTCCAAACGATCCGCGAATCTTTGGAATGGTCAAACAACATTCCCGCTTATCATTTATACCAAGATGTCTTGAATAATGGCGGATCGAAACAGTATGCCTATGACAGTTACCTAGCTAAGATGAACTATCCAGCAAATGCCAATTGGGGTGTTGAGTCTGCACCATTAGGAACGATCGATGTGACTACTCTCCAACAAACCAATGGTTTCCAAGCATTGGCGAATGGCGGTGTCTATCAAGAAGGTTATCTGATCGATTCCATTACGGATAATGCTGGCAACGTCATCTACAAGCATGAAGAAAAACCAGTCCGTATCTATTCTGAAGCAGCCGCATCCATCATGAACGATATGATGCGTAGTGTTCTGACAACCAAAATCACCACTTCTTTCAAAGACGATATCGCTAGTTTGAATAGCGACTTGGGTCAAGCCGATTGGGTGGGGAAAACAGGTACTACCAATGAATATCGTGACTCTTGGTTGATTGTTTCAACTCCAGCAATCACTATCAGTAGTTGGACAGGTCATGATGATAATACAGCAATGAACTCCAGAGCACGAATACGTTCTTCTCAATATTTAGCAAATTTGATCAATCAAGTTTATCAAGCAGATCCAACGATTTTTGGTACGCACGATAAATTTGAACTATCATCCGATGTCATGAAGAAAAAAGTTGCTGCCTTTACCGGTCAAACTGCTGGTAAAGTAACTGTAGATAAGAAAACAACTGAAACACCAAATAAAACAGTTGAATCATTGTGGGCAAAAAATGGTCCTGAAAAATCAACCTTTAAGTTTGGTGTTGGCGGCACAGATAAAGACTACGAAGAGTATTGGAAAACAGCTAATTCTTATAACCAATCAAATCCAGCGAAAAAAGAAGATTAAAGAAAAAACAGTGTATCTTTGTCAATAGGTCTGATTTAAGGACATCTAAGGTAGAAGCAAAATTCTACTTTGGATGTTTTTTATTTAGTACTCAATAAAATTGTTCACTAAGAAAATTCTAGTTCTCATTTTACTGAAATTTCTAATCCTATAAACCATTCGTTTCAATACTTTGATATGTGTATCCAGATTTTTTAATTTAGTATTTGAATAAAGGACTTCTAATGCTAAATAAATCCCCTTTCCATACTTTCAAAAAGCTTTTTTGATGTTTAAAAAGACCGATAGAATAACTTCTATCAGTCCTATAAATTATTCAGAAGCAAAACTATTCTTGGAATTCTCTGAGTTTATTGAGTTGTTTTTTTGTGTTGTCTACTTCTGCTAAAACCTCTGAAAGTCGTGTTCACAAATAGATTGCTATCCCCCATTTCTAATAGTTAATTCGCATTCCAAATCTAACTCCTATTTCTTCTATCTCCTTTTTGGGCGTTACTCATAGCCTTTTTGCTAGTTTCATTTTGTTTCTTAGATTGGTCCACCACAGTTTCTATTGTCCCTTTCAAGAGATTTTTATTCTGTTCTCTGCTTCTACAATGTTGTTTGCTACCCTTTAGATTATCCTGTTGTTCATTCTTTTGTGTCTTCTTCACCATATCCATCTGCGAGGTTGTTTTTTCTTGCTTTATTAGTTTTTCCATCCTTATTTCAAAATTAAGACTTATTTTTTTCGCCTCAATTAAAAGATTTGATAAAAAAAGATTAACTTTTTCGGGAGCCCAATTCTGTTCTTTCATGGTAGAAAGAAAATCGAACGAATAGCAATCTGTAGCTAGACCTATACGTTTAGCCATTATATATCCAAAAGCTTCTGATTTTAAATCATCAACATTTTTCTGAGGCACATCTATGGTTGTTTTTCTGTTTTCATGTATCACTAAACGATTAAGTATACTTAAGATATTTTTTTTATCCATGCCTTGTTTAATAATGATTTCGGATTTTCTTTTGAAAGGAGTCCGCGTAGCTAAAATAAAATCAGCAACGATATTCTCTAATTTAACTGTAGCCGTCCCTAATTCACTTAAACTTTTGAAGATTGCCTCGTAATGAAAATCATCAACAGTATGATCTTTTAGATAGTAACTAGGCTTGGGTACTTCTTGGTTTCCGACTAACTCGCTTACGTCAAAAACTTCAAGTAAACAATAATCTGTTTTTTGCTGATCCCCCTCCCCTTTTTTTAGAAGTGATTCATTTTTATAATAAAGTGCCTCCGGATTTGCTTTGACTTTTCTTCCTAGTTTTTCCCAAGCATCAAGTGAATAAATAAACTGGGCAGTTGGTTTTTGTGCCAAAAGGAGATTGATATTTTTGAAAGATCGCATAGGAAAAAAAGCAAACAAATTCAAATAATTGAGGAAATTTTCTTTTTCTAAAAAATTTATTGCATGCTTATTACAATAAGCATCGATTTCTTTCATATGTGCACCGTTGATTAAATCCTTTATAGATAAATTGTCTTGTTTCACTTTCTGATTTTCATTCCTGATACTCTCTACTCCTTCAGGAAAAAAGTCAATTGTCCCTAATCTATTCCACCCTCTTTTTAGATAATCATACGCTCTGATAATATGATAAAATTTTTCGACAATTTTCTCCCAATTTTTTTCCATATAGGCAATTTGTTTATTCAAATCTTCTCCATTAATTTCTCTAGGGATTACTTCATTTGTTTTTCTACGAGGAAGATAAAGCGCATGAGCAAAATCTAGTCCTGAAGCAACAAGATGAGAGTTCCTTAAATCTGCTTCAATTAGGTATACAAAATCTCGGTGTAAATTCTTTGTATTTCCCCTCATAGGAATGTACCAATTTGTTTTTTGACCACCTATCTCTACATAAAATCGTGTATCTTTGTCTAATACTCTTTTTTCAGAATCAGATTTTATTTTCAATTCTTCTAAAACATCAGAATCAACAGTCACTATGCGAGTCTTTCCCATCACTCACCACTCCTCATTATTTAAAATTGTGTTCATTATTTAGTTTATACAATTCATAAATAAAGTTAGTACCTTTTTTTTTTTTATAAAAAAAAAGATTCTATAATATTTTATATTAGTGGAAAATCGACTTCAGTTTCCCACTAACACTTTTCTTATTTTTTTAATCACAAAGAATCCCCTTGGTAGAAATTTTAGTCGACTAAAACCTATCTACCAAAGGAGTCTCTCTATGGATAATCATACTGTAAAATATAGAAAAGACATCCAGAAATCCTTTAGAATTAATTTAACGAACTAATTCTAAAGGATTCAAGATGTCTCATACTCAGCTTATCAAAGATACCTAAATATCTATTTCGAGGAAAACTGTTTAACCAAAGAAAAATGCAAAGGACGAATTTGCTTGATTTATAAAAGAAACTCGTATGTCTTTCGAAGCTTTTATAATTTCAAACTACGAATCATGATCCGTTATGGCAAAACCTTTTTAAGCAAATAAACAGAACAGAAAGAAGCTTTCCTTCTTTCTGTTCTGTCCAAATTATTCTAAGATTTTTCATTACCAACATTATTTGACAATGAGCCTTAAATTAGCTGTTAGTCCAGGCTAGGAGGGTGCACTACATTAAAAATTTAACTTTTTGGTGTAACTACAACTTTTCCAGCGAAATATTCTCTCAAAGGTATACAAGCATCTGCTGTAATAGCCGTTTTATTTTGTTGAGCCTTTTTCTTCGATTCCATATGGTAAAATAATCGTTTTTTCTTCCACTTCTTCTTTGTTCATCATTTTTGTAAGTAAGCGCATTGATACCGCACCAAGATCATACAAAGGTTGAGTAATACTTGTCAAACGTGGGCGAGCGACTTCTGTTAGTAACGAGTTGTTACTTGTGATGATTTCGAATTCCTCTGGAACTTTTACACCTCTATCTAAAAGTCCATCTAAAATACCGATTGCTAATTCATCATCTGAAACATAGACAGCTGTTGCACCACTGTTGTGGATACGTTCTACTAATGACAATCCATCTTTGAAGTTGTATTCTGCTTCAAAGATCAAGCCTTCACTGTAAGGCAAGTTGTTTTCTTTCAATGCTTCTTTGTAGCCCTTCAATCGATTTTGTCCATTGATTGGATCAATCAATGCACCACTGACAAACGCGATTTTCTTATTGCCGCTTTTAGCTAATTTGTTTACTGCATCTTTTGTAGCAGTTGTATAGTCAATATTGACACTACCAACTTGTTCATCTGGATCGATCGAACCTGCTAAAACAACAGGTGTTTTTGAGCGAGAGAATTCCCCGCGGATTTCATCAGTAATATGATGTCCCATAAAGATCACACCATCTACTTGTTTCGCTAATAGATTGTTTAGCACATTTACTTCTTTTTGGTCATTTCCATCAGAGTTTGCTAAAATGATATTGTATTTGTACATTGTGGCAACATCATCGATTCCGCGTGCTAATGATGCAAAGAACATATTGCTTACATCAGGAATGATCACACCGACAGTAGTTGTTTTTTTACTTGCCAATCCACGCGCTACAGCATTTGGACGATAATCTAAACGATCAATGACTTCCAGTACTTTTTTTCTTGTGGCAGGTTTTACATTGGGATTGCCATTGACAACACGTGAAACAGTAGCCATCGAAACATTTGCCTCTCTCGCTACATCGTAAATAGTAATTGTTTGCTTTTCCATTGTTTTTCTCCTATTCATTTTTATATGTTTTCTGAAAATACGCCTTACATTTCTTAGATAGAATATCAAATTATACTCGAAATTGCAACCGTTTTACCACTGTTTTCATGAAAATTTTTACTTTTTTCACTTTTTTAAACATTGGTCTTTTAATCAATAAGTGGTACAATTATCTAATAATTCAATAAATTAGAAAGAAGGATGCCAAAATGAATAACGTAAAAATCAACGAATTACGTAAATGGATGGCTCAAAAACAAGTGGATCTGGCTTATATCAATGATCCTGGACACATTGCTTATTTTTCAGGATATGAAAGTGAACCACATGAACGTGTCTTGGCGCTCTTTATTCCACTTGAACAAGATCCTTTTTTATTCACCCCTGCTTTAGAAGTTGAAGATGCACAAAATAGTAGCTGGACTTTTGATGTACGTGGATATTTGGACAGCGAAAACCCTTGGGAAATTATCGGGAAAGAATTACGTACCCGTTATGGACAACCCGGAAAAATCGGGATCGAAAAAAATGCTTTAACTGTTGACCGCTTTGATGCTATCTCTGATCAACTAGTTGGTACAGATGATTTCATTGACTTGACTTCTATTATCCAACGATTGCAATTGATCAAAACAGTTGAAGAAAAAGACAAATTGATTGCCGCAGGTAAATGGGCAGATGTTGCGTTTGAAGTTGGCTTCAACGCAGTCAAAGAAGGTATCACTGAACAAGCGATCATCGCAGAAATCGAATATCAATTGAAGAAACAAGGTGTCTCACAAATGTCATTTGACACAATTGTTCTTGCTGGTATGAATGCTGCTAGTCCTCATGGCACACCTGGTAGTACCAAAGTGACACCAAATGAACTTGTCTTATTCGATCTTGGTGTTGTTTGGGACGGTTATTGCAGTGATGCTACACGTACTGTCGCTTACAAGAAACCAACAGAATTCCAAGAAAAAATCTACAATATCACCCTTGAAGCACAATTAACTGTACAAGCAGCTGTGCGACCTGGTGTTACAGCCGCTGAACTAGATCAGATTGCTCGTAATGTTATCAATAGCTACGGCTATGGAGAATACTTCAATCACCGCTTAGGTCACGGAATTGGTACAACTGTTCATGAATTTCCTTCTCTAGTTGAAGGAAACGATTTGGTCATTGAAGAAGGCATGTGCTTCTCACTGGAACCAGGGATCTATATTCCTGGAAAAGTCGGTGTACGAATCGAAGACTGTGTCTATGTAACAGAAGATGGTTGTGTACCATTTACTACCACATCAAAAGAGTTACGAATCTTAGATTAATCTCTTGATCCATTTCAATAATTAAACGAATCCTTCAAAAGAAGCAATGGTTTCTGCTTCTTTTGAAGGATTCGTTCTTGCACAACATTCAGTTTCAGTATCCTAAATGATTACCTAGTTTTTCCTTTTTTAACTCTCATGAAAATAATCCCTACTCCACTAGCACAGATCAAGATACCGATGATCAACAGTGCTATTTCAGAACGTTCATTTGTGGTGGGAAATACCTTGTTCTCTTTTGACAATAGCTGATCTCCTACTTTATTTGCGAGTTGCAGTTGTTTTTTTGAAGAATCAGTGAGTTTTTCTGTTAGCAGATCTGTGGCTTCCACATTGGAAACACGCTCCTGATTCTTTTGTTTTTGCTCACTTGGGCTTACCTCTACCTTTAAAGGCTGAGTCGCTTCCATGGTTTTAACCGCTTCGACTTGAGGCTTACTTTCATTTTCTGGTGTATTTTTAGTAGCTGTCTTAACGACTGTTTCTGCTACTTTATTTTCGATTAAACTAAGCTGTTCTTTTACGATATCACTTGTATTTCCTGCTTGATCTTCCGTACGCACATAGAGTTCTAAGTCTTTTGTTACCTCAAATGGTTGAGTATATTTTTGCCATGTTTTCCCTTTATCCATACTATAGGATAGTTGGTGTACTGCAGTTTCTTCCTTAGACAGCTGTTTTTCATAACCTAGTGTCACTTTGATTGCGTTTTGACCTCTTTCTAATTGTATAGAAGGTCCACTAGCAACCTCTTTTCGAATCGCTTTTACTTCGTATTTGGCTACAGCTGATTCATTCCCATATTTATCTTTATACTTATAATAAACAGTTTTATTTTCCGCAATTGTCATGTCATCTTTGACCTTGGACCATGTATTTCCATCAATAGAATAGTATAGTTCTGCATCCGTTCTCTCATCTACATGTAAAGTAACTACTTGATTGGCAACCGTTTGATTACTTTGTATAACTGGAGTTGCTAACATTACATGATGATAATCAACAGTCACAATCGTACTGACATGATTATTTAGGGTATCTACTAAATCAAACTCGACTTGGTTCAATCCATCTTCGATATCAATAGGATAATCGACAGTTGTCGCTTGACGGCTAGCATAGTATTTTTCATTGTACACACCATGATTTCCATCACTATAGGCATTATTCAAATTGATATATAACCTGTACCCAGCTAAATTATCGTTGACTTCAGCTCTAACCGCATAAGGATTTTGATTCGTATAGGCAAAATAATTTCCCTGACTATCCACTGTTAGATTTGGTAAGATCAAACTAGGCAAAGTTGAATCGATCACGATAGGATAACTATAATTCATGACTGGTCGCCCATCGTTCAGACGATTGTCTTGCGCATAGATTTTCAATGCATGTTTCCCATTGTCCAAATTTTTCATGACGTAGCTGAATGCAAGTGTATCAGGATCGTAATTGATTTTCTCGTCATTCAAACGGAAATCTGTAACTGGATATTTTAGTTTCCCGTTGATCTGCAATTCTTT
Organism: Enterococcus sp. VV15; assembly: GCF_005236045.1. Classification (NCBI taxonomy): domain Bacteria; kingdom Bacillati; phylum Bacillota; class Bacilli; order Lactobacillales; family Enterococcaceae; genus Enterococcus; species Enterococcus sp. VV15. The sequence goes on along the minus strand of NZ_QPTY01000001.1, from coordinate 194,215 downwards.
TGTTTGAACATTGTAATAATTACTTGTTTTGTTTGCTATAATCGCCCCACCATCTAGTTGCTCAAATTCAACTAGATCCCCAGTATAACTGGTTGTATCTACAGTCGTTATAACAACGGTTGACTCCGTCACCTCATCATTTGAGTTATAAGAAGACACAAGCAATTTATTTTCTCCAAACACTAGTGGAATGTCCCCTTCAAATTCACCATTACTAGTTAAACTACTTGTCAAATCGACACTTTTTTTAGCTGACTGGTTTTCGACACTCACTTTCACTCCATTTGTTTTTCCTTTCAAATGATAATTTTCTGAATGGGCGATCGCTTTTCCAGATGCATCCACTCCTTCTATCTCAAGAGTTGGTGCTTGATCAACAAAAGTAAAGTGGTAAGTGCCCAGTATATTTTTTCCAGTTGCGTCCTTTGAAAAGACAACCGTATTTTGTGCTACTACTGGAACAGCCACAGAAAAGGCTCCGGTAGCGCCAGTTACTGTCTTTATACCATTCGCAAATAATTCTGTATTTGGTAAATACGTTCCTTTGATGTTATACGACTTATTCACTTTATCATAACTATAAGAATCCGAAGTAATAACAGAGTTATCTGTAAGGTTGAGCAACTTCAACACTCCAACTGCTCCATTGATTACTTGACCTGTTTGCCCATCATAATACTTTCCTGGATCTATCGTCGTATTCAACGCATTGTCAGCAACTTCTATACTCACAAAATTGTGACCATTTATCAAAAATTGATCTACATTTGGCACTAAATAAACATTTTTTTGTCCGCTTACTGGATAGATCGTCCTGTTGAGCGCCTGGCCGTTTATTTCCAAAGAGACTTGGTCACTTACTCCCGAACCTTTGTCCGCGAATTCTAATGCAATGCCCTGTCCTCGAAAAATACGCATTCCTTGGATGACCGGTGGGAGTGTATCTACTTTCAGTGGATAATAAGTGACTTGTTCTCCTTGACCACTTGCAGTTTCAGTCGTTATTTTATATCTATACTGTCCATCGGGTACTCTATTCGTCTTGCCCGTCTTAGTGTCGTATCTTTTTCCATCCCATTCTCCATTGGCTACTCCATGGGTACTCCATTTCCCTCTCTCTTGATCAAAAAAATCCTTACGCTGGTTTCTTTCTTCATAGACTTTTTGGATCACATGGTCATTTGCGTCAACGATTTCGTATTTTGCATAAGCATAGTTTCGATAAAAGTATAAATATGGAAATGTAGAGTCGTAATGTCCATCCCCATTAGGAGAAATAGCTACACTATCAGGATCGACATCTGAATTTTTAACACCTAATATATTTCGACTATTAACATCCACTAAAAAACCAGCTAGTGTCGGGATATTTTTTCCTCCCGGTTGATTATACGGAGGAGAAGTAATCAGTTCCGCATCATAATCGCCATAATAGCCCATATATGGAAGCACTAAATCAGGCGTGTTATCTCCGCTAAATCCAACGTACCCTTCAACGAATTGCTGTCTGTCGAATGTAGCTGGCAACTGTAACGTGACAGTGACTTCGATACTAGCTTTAGCAGGCACTTCGATTTTTTGATTGGCCGTTGTTAGACTTGCTCCATTGATCTTACTATCATAAAGTTCTAAAGATGTCTTTTCTATATCTTGTGTGTATACACCACCATAATCATTGAATACATAACTTTTTGTGTCGTTTCCATAATTTGTTAAAGTCACTTTAAAGTTGGTGTGTTCTGTAATTTCTTTCAAAGCGAATGCGGCATCATGATCACTGGCGTCAGTTGCACTCACTGTGTTTTCCAAAGCAGCGCCGACATTAAGCAACCCCGCTCCCTGTTGACGAGGTGAATAAATCAAATTTATATGGTCGTGGTCAATTAAAGGAGTAGCCGTATTCATAAGTGTATTTTTAGCAAATTGCGGCAAATCTTTTCTAGGAATATTCAACTGACTATTTTTAGCCGATTGATAGATCAATGCCTCTGCTCCTGCTACAAATGGTGACGCCATCGAAGTTCTATTCATTGATTGGTATGAATTGTCATTTGCCAATGAGTAAATATTTCCACCTGGCGCGGTGATTTCTGGTTTGAATTCTAAGGTTGGTGTGGGTCCCCAAGATGAAAATGTGGACATTTTTCCCGCTTGATTGTTTTGTATGACCTCCTCTCGAAAATCAAAAGTGAATTGTTTCTGCTGTTTCATTGCAGAAAGTAATTGGGTCCCTTCTCTAGCAAAAACACAAATGGTTGGATAAGAAAGATCCGTCAAATTTGGTGCATATTGAGCATCTTCATAGATCACAGCTGCTACTGCTCCAGCTTTTTTCACATTTGCTACTTTTTCGGAATGATTCGTTGTATCTCCATGAATCAACGCAATCTTGTTTTTAGCATCAAGTCGGGAAATTTCTTCCTTACTAGCGCTTCCCACATCAATTAGCTCATGCTTATTTTTAAGGTCTGAGTAATCAGCAGTTGGTGCTATCTTATAGGGTTGCAAGTCTCCATTATAAGAAGCATAGCCATTGAACTGAATCCCTGCTACATGAAATATAGGAAGTGTAGCCGTTGTATTTTCCGCAGAAGCAACACTCAAGGAAGAAGAAACAACTGCGGGAGAAGAAATCATCGACTGATCATCTGTCCCTACTATATCCGTTGCAGTACCAGATACAGTACCACTAGTTGCTGCATTTCCTGCAGCAATCACACATAAGACTCCTGCATCCGAAGCTGTTTGGATCGCTAATTGTTCTGGGTCAGATGTATCACTATTTCCAGCATCACTTCCTAAACTCATATTGATGACATCGGCTCCTAGAACGACAGAGTCTTCGATAGCTGCGATGATATCATCAGACATACAGCTTTGGTTATCATTATTAGAAAAAACTTTCATCGCTAACAATTGTGCTTCTGGTGCGACACCCTTTACTACGCCGTTAGCTGCCGCAATTCCAGCCACATGCTGTCCATGCATCACTGAACTTTGATCAACGACATCTTCCGATTCGTCCGCATAATTATGTCCAAAAGGAACTTTAGCTGAAAAGTACTTTCCATAACCTAGATTTTTTATTTTTTTATCCGCTTCTTGTTTTTCAAGTTGCACTCCTGTGCTCTTACTCAATTTGAGATCCTGATGACTAGGGTCCATCCCTGAATCGATAATCGAAATAACCGTATTTTCACCTTTCAAATTATAGTCATTCCAAGCCTTTTCAATATCTGCCATCTTGTTTGACGATGCGTCTTGGGGAGTATATGCTTTGATAACACTGACTGATTCGACGCCTTCGATTCCTTCTAGTTTCTCGATATCTCCATAGCTAACATCCATGGAAAAACCGTTAATCAATAGGCCAAACTCCCTGATCACCTTCGTTTTAGCAATCTTTTCCACTTTTTCTTGGATTGTCTCTTGTTTTGCGATTACTTTTTCAGAAACTTCTTGCACTTTTTCGATTGATTCAGGTGTATCGATCGATTTCTTCGATTTTTCGACAGCCGCTTTCTCTTTTAAGCGAATCATCACTCGTACTTTATCAGTTGCTTTGATATCTTTCTCGTTCTCGTCATAATATCCCTGCGCTTTTAGCTGAGCTAGTGCAGCTTTTTTGATCAACTCGGAATCGATCGCTTTTTTCTTAGAAATATAGTCCTTAAGATCCTGTTTATCTTCTACTAAATTTGTCGTTTCCGTGGGAATCTCAGTAGCATCCGCTACGCTAGAATACACACTTAAAAACAAAGGTGACAATAAAATAGTTGTACCAATCGTTCCTATCCAGTAAGCTTTCCTCCTCCAATTTCCTTTTTTCATTTTTTTCCTCCCGTCTTATGTGTACTTTCATTTATTTACAACCAATGTCCGAAGCAAATCAATTGGTTCGTTGAAATTAAAATAACACACATATAAAGAACTAGCAATATATTTTTTAAATTTTCTAAAAATTAAAGCGAACATTTTAAGAGATAGACCATTTAATTATTAAAAAAATAAAATAACATTATATATTAAAAAAACGCTGTTAAATAAACAATAGAAAATTATTAAAATTATAAAAAACACTCATATATATATAAATCCAATTTCACATATTAAATAAAACATATGATTTTAAAAATCAAAAAGGCATTTCATAACCACTAAAAAAATAACAATAGTAATAAATATCAAAAAAGCAGTGAATACTGAACGAACCCTCAGTACTCACTGCTCTTTTATTTTCGATAATGAAGTCTTATTTCTGTTCTTTAAATGTATCTTTTAAATCTTCTTTTGCTGAATGAACGTCTTCTTTTGCCATATCTTTCATCGTTTTCGCATCTTCTGCCACAGGTTTTGCTTCTTCAATACCCTCTTGGATTGTTTCTCCACCAGCAGATGCAGTATCTTTTGCTTGGATCAGGATATCTTCTGTTGTATCTTTTGCAACTTCACCCATTTTATTTACTGGTTTTTTCAAGTCATCTGCTGATTTTTTGAAACGATCAGATAGGTCTGCCGATTGTTCCTTTAGATTCAACAAAATATCTTCTGATTCATCTTCAACTACGTCAGCTGAATCATTGACTTTATTTTTCACATTTCCAGCAAGATCTCCTGCTTGTTGTGATAGATCTTGTGCTTTTTCTTTTGCGATGTCTGTCAATGTACTTGTTTTTTCTTTCGCCATATCTGTGTAATCTGAAGCCATGTCTAGAAAATCATCTGCTTGTGCTGCTAATTCATCTCTTAGTTCTTTTCCTGATTTAGGTGCTAACAATAATGCTGCTACCGCTGCGGCTGTTCCACCGATTACTGCACCTAATAAAAATCCGCCTTTTTTTGCCATGATTATTTTCCTCCTGTCGTTTCAGTATGTTTTTTATTTTTGAAAAATTTTAAAGCAGTCCCGCCAACTTTTCCAGCTACCGTTGCCTTGGCTGTCGTTTTGCCGATACCACCAACTTTCGCCACAATATTTTTGCTTGATACATTCAATTCTGAGACGCTTTCACTTAAATCGGCTACTGCAGTGAACAATGGATCGATAGTTGCTACCTTACCATTGATATCTAAAAGAAGTTCATTGCTTTTCACTAATAAACCTTCCACTTGTCTTGATAAAACATCGACATCTTTCGTTACAACTTCAATCGTTGTATTTGCTTCCGCGACTGTTTGATCAACTTTTTCTAATGTTTTTGATAATTGTAGTAAAACTTTTACGATGAAAACAACTAGCACTGCAAATGCAATCGCTGCAATCAATCCTGCAATTTCTCCGCCTGTCATAGTTAAACTCCCTTCTGATACTCTTTCTATTAGAATAGCATTTTCACGTTTTTTAAACAAATAAAAAATAGTGAAAGAGTGTGGGACAAATCTAAAAATCAGTTTTGCTACAGACTTTCGAATAAACGGCGTCAAAAAGGCAAATTCTTCGGAAATCTCAAAAAAAACGAGCAATACAAAAAGCGTATTGTTCGTTTTTTTCTCCAATTTCTCACACCTAAACGACTTTTGTCTCGACCTCTTTCTTTAATAAAGATTATTTTTTATCTTCTTTTTTTGATTCAATCGGTTTTTTTATATTTGTAGATACGGAATGATCTTCCGCTTCTAATTCTTTCCCCAATGCTTTGATATATTCTCTCAAAGGTTCACCAACCTCTGGATGTGTCAAACCATATTCAATACTCGTTTTCATAAAACCAAATTTATCTCCGACATCATAACGTTTACCTGTAAATTTACGAGCAAAAACGCGTTGTGTTCGGTTTAAAGTATCAATGGCATCAGTTAATTGGATCTCGTTACCTGCACCTGGTTTTTGTTCTGCTAATACATCAAAAATCTCTGGCGTCAACAAGTAACGCCCAATAATTGCTAAATCACTTGGTGCTTTACTTGGTTCAGGTTTTTCAACGAAATTCTTAACATTGTATAAGCCGTCTTCTAACTCTTCTCCAGGATTGATGATCCCATATTTCGATGTATCTTTTTGTGGTACTTGCATAACCGCGATAGTTGAAGCATGTGTACGTTCATAATCATCGATCAACTGTTGTGTCAACGGCACTTCATCTTCCATGATGTCGTCACCTAACATCACGACAAAAGGTTCATTTCCGATAAATGCACGAGCTTGTAAAACGGCATGACCTAACCCTTTTGGATGAGATTGACGGATAAAATGAAGATTGACATCAGTCGTTTCTTCCACTAATTTCAATAATTCAGTTTTTCCTTTTTCACTAAGGTTTGTTTCTAATTCGATATTTGAATCAAAATGGTCTTCGATCGGTCTTTTAGCTTTTCCTGTGACGATCAAAATATCTTCGATTCCTGATTTCAATGCTTCTTCAACAATAAACTGAATCGTTGGTTTGTCAACAATCGGAAGCATCTCCTTAGCCATTGCTTTTGTGGCAGGTAAAAATCTAGTTCCTAATCCTGCTGCTGGAATTACTGCTTTTTTTACTTTCATGTGTCAACTCTCCTCTAAAATATTTTTAATGAAAACTCATTTTCTTGTTTTCCATCTCGCAACATGATTTCTTTTGCTGCGTTTTTTACGTCTTTATGTTCATAAAGCACTTCGTAAATCGTTTGAGTGATGGGCATCTCTACACCCATGATTTGGGCAAGCTCTTTTGCGGCTTGTGTGGTATTGACTCCTTCAACGACCATGCCCATATCTTCGAGAACCGATGGCAAGTCTTTCCCTTGACCTAACAAATTTCCAGCACGCCAATTTCTCGAATGAACACTAGTGCAAGTAACAATCAAGTCGCCTACACCACTTAGACCAATAAAAGTCAATGGATTAGCTCCCATCGCTACACCCAGTCGGCTGATCTCTGCCAAACCTCTTGTCATGATCGCAGCCTTAGCATCATCACCAAACCCCAGCCCATGGATCGCACCAGCACCGATCGCAATGATGTTCTTCAATGCCGCACCCATCTCGACCCCGATGACATCAGGGTTTGTATAGATCCGGAAATAATGATTCATAAAGAGTTCTTGGACGAATTTTGCCGCCTGTTGATCCGTACTAGCAGCGGTGATCGTTGTGATATCATGGTTTGCCACTTCTTCTGCATGACTTGGCCCAGATAAGACTGTCACAGCCTGTCTTTTTTCAACTGGCACTTCTTCCAAAATGATCTCAGAAATCCGTTTATGGGTGTGTTGTTCTAGTCCCTTACTTGCATGGATGATTATCGGTCTAGTCGTTAATTTATCTGCCAGTTCTTGGGCTACCGAGCGGATTGCTTTGGTTGGAATAACAAATAGGACAGCATCAACATCAGCAACTGCTTTTTCCATGTCTGTGAACGCATGGATCGTTTCAGCCATTTTAAGGTCTGGCAAATAACGGTGATTTGTATGTTGCTGGTTGATTTCATTCGCCTGTTCTTCACGATGTCCCCAAAGACGAACATCGTGTCCATTTTCTGCAAGTACTTGTGCCAAGGCTGTTCCCCAAGAGCCAGAACCTAAGACCGCCACTCTATATTTCATTTTACCACTCCTGAAAATTTTTTCATTTTATTCGCTCACAAATCAGATCAAAAACTGGTCTTTTCCTAATGAACGATCATAATCAGGAAGATTTTCTTTCTTTCTCCGCCAAGTAAATAGAATGATCGTACCGATGAATAACACGGCTGATAGTAATTGAGAAATACGGATCACTCCAAGGAAGTACAAGCTATCTGTTCGTAATCCTTCGATAAAAAATCGACCAAAGCTATACCACATCAAATAGACGAGCAACACTTCCCCTTTTTTCAGAAGATGTTTTTTGTTTCTTAAAATCAACAACAAAACAAAACCGATCAAGCTCCACATCGATTCATATAAAAAAGTCGGCTGACGGTAAATTCCTTCAATATACATGTTATCAATAATAAATTGTGGAATATGCAAGCTTTCTAAAAAAGCTCTTGTTGTGTTCGGTCCATAAGCCTCGTGGTTCATGAAGTTTCCCCATCGTCCAATTGCTTGAGCGAGTAAAACACTTGGTGCTGCAATATCTAAAAATGTCCACATAGAAATAAAATGATATTTTGTAAAAAAGTATAAAGTGATCGCCCCAGCAATCAAGCCACCATAAATCGCTAATCCGCCTGAACGGATATTGAATATTTGGATCGGATCAGCAAGGTATTGAGGAAGATCAAATAAGATATAGTACAAACGTGCACCAATAATCGATAAGGGTAATCCCCATAACATAAAATCAGTCACATCATCAGCTTTCAGCCCTACTCGAACTGCTTCACGGCTGCTAAGCCACATGGCAATGATGATCCCTGAAATAATGATCAGTGCATACCAATAGATAGGTATCCCTAGAAAATCAAAAGCCACTCTGTTTATTTGTGCCAACATGTTTCCACTCCTTGCTACTGTCCACCAGAATTTTCTTCGATCAAGCGGCTCAATCTTTCTTCAAACGTCTTCGTTGCGTCAAATCCCATTGTTTTTGCACGGAAATTCATAGCAGCTACTTCAATGATGATCGCTACATTTCGCCCAGTTTTCACAGGGATCTTGATTTGTGGAATCCCCACTTCAGCGATTTCTACTGAAGTATCTTCTGATCCTAAACGATCATATTTTTTATCTTTTGCCCATGCTTCTAAATAAACCGCTAATTGGACTTGCATCGATCCACGTACAGCACTGGCGCCAAATAGATTCATGACATCGATGATCCCGATTCCTCGGATCTCAATCAGATGTTCCAAAATTTTTGGTGGTTCCCCGATCACAGTCAATTCATCTTGCTGGTAGACATCCACTCGATCATCTGCGATCAAACGATGTCCCCGTTTGATCAATTCTAACGCTGTTTCACTTTTACCGATTCCGCTATCCCCTTGGATCAATACGCCTAAACCATAAACATCGACTAGTACACCATGGACACTCGTCCGAGGCGCTAACCTTCCGTCTAAGTAGCTGGATAATTCTCCAAGTAGACGGGATGTCGAGATTGGTGAACGTAATACTGCCATCCCATGTTCATTCGCTGCTTGGATCATTTCTTCGGATGCTGGTAAACCTCTTGAAATAATAAATGCCGGCATATCCTCACTGCACAGCCGTCTCATGATCATCAATCTTTCTTCAGGCATCATTCGTTCAGCAAACGTGATTTCTTTACTGCCGAACAACTGTAGGCGATCATGTGAATAATAATTAAAATAACCGGTTAATTCTAAGCCTGGTCTTGAAATATCGCCAGTTACGATAACACGCTCCAAACTCTTCTCGTCACCAGTTACGATTTCTAATGATAATTTTTCTACCAATTGGCTTACTTTTACAACTTCTGCCATTCGTGTTACCTCATTTCTATTAGAGTGTTCCCCTTCATTTTATCATTGTATAGCAAAAAGTACTACCAAATAAAAAAAACGTTTTATTTTACGATCGGTTCGCACTTTTTGAATGAAAAAAGCAAAAAAAATCGACACGAACGGGGGGAATCAGTTCATGTCGACTCTTTAGCCTGGCACTTAACGGCCTTATTTTCTACTATTATGTTCACTAACGATCACATTGACGAGTACCATCAAGATAGCGACAAACAGTGCCGCTCCGAATGAAGCGAACCCGAAATTGCTCGCTCCTATAAAGAAAGAGGTCAATTTCAAAATTGCTGCATTGATGACGAATGTAAACAAGCCAAGAGTTATCAGCGTAAACGGCAATGATAATATCGTTAAGATCGGTTTAACGAACATATTCAATAGTGATAACACAAAACTTGCCAAAACTGCAGTCCAAATACTATTTACATAGACTATATTTGGAAAAAGAACTGCTAATGAGATAAAAGTCAGCGAATTGACGATGATCCGTTGAAGGTACGACATTAAAAGTCACTCCATTCATCGTCATCGATTTTTTCCGCCTCTTTACGTTTTTTTGTTTGTTCACGATAGTTGTTGTTTTCATAATATTGGTTATCATGTCCATAACTTGTACGTTTTTTTCGTGCTGATGGAATGATCAGTGCCAATAGGATATATAAAATAATCGGACTGCCAAAAGCAACCAAACTCAAGATCACATAGATCACTCGAACAACTGTAGGGTCGATTCCGAGATATTCTGCAATCCCAGCTAATGTACCTGTTAAGACGATATTATTATTTGACTTTGTCAACTTTTTTTTCATTTTTGATTCACCTCTGTCCTACCATTGTAATTGAAGAAAAAGGTTGTGACAATAGTACCTTTTTCACTATTTTTTTAACTACTGTTCACAGCATGACAATTATAAGAATCCTGCTGTGAACAGCTTGCTTACATTTCTGCGTCTTTGAGATAGATGCTGCCTGTTGTTGTTGTTAATTGAACTGTAGCTACACCATCTTCTGATAAACGGCGGAATTGTAGCATTTGGTTTGTCCGTTCTTTTTTCTCACGGACTACTTCATAATCGGATAACCGACTATTGATACTTCCTAAACTAGTTTTCGCATTTCCTTCTAATCCGATCGTACTTGGTAATGCTAGTTTGACATTTCCATTCACAGAGCTTGCCTCGATTTTTTTCAAACGATCCTCTTTGATCGTTAACCGCACATCTCCATTGACTAAAGAAACAGATAGATTTTCAGGTGTAGCTCCAACCGTAACAGTGCCGTTCACTGTTTCAATGATAGAATCTAAAATCGCACCATCACGTATATCGATATTTCCATTTACACCTTCTACTTCAAGCATGGTAGCTGTAAGATGGTTGACTGTGATATTTCCATTTGTTGATTTCGTATAGATATCTTTGCCTTCTAACTCATCAATCGTGATATTTCCATTCAACAATTTGATTGCTGTATGGTCATATACTCTTTTCGGAAGGTAAAAGACGAGATCTGCACGAACACGTTTATTTGGGATCTGGAATGAAAGATGGTCATCATTCACTTCGATCTGGCTACGTTCTAAAAATGCTTCAAATGGTTCTGCATTCATTTTTCCATATAATTTGATTTTCGTCTCAACTTTAACATCTTCGCTATCCCATGTCTTCAATACCACATTCCCATTGGCTACTTTGATATCGATGATGCTTGCTTCTGGAGCTTCATAATAAAATTCATGTTCAAATTTCGTCGTAGCAATGCCTGGTACACGAAGATTGACATCTTTCCATTCCATATTGTCATTGACAGTTTCAGAAACAGATTGGAAAGTCTTACGCAAGAATTTACCTAGATGCGTTCCTGCTTCAGACATTTTTTCGCCTACTTGGTTCAGTGTATCAGTGGCCTGTTCTTTCCAATCATCAGGAATCTCAAATTTTTCTGAGAATGTTTCTTTTTTTTCTGACCACTGGTTTTTACGGATGTCTTTTAGTTCTGCTTCTAATTTTATACGTTCTTCTGTTAAAATATCTCCTGCAGCTTCTAATTCTTTGATTTCATCTTCTAACGTTTTTCGTTGTGTTAATTCTTCCTCAGAAAGCTGATCTAATTCTTCTTTTGTATTTAGCTGCATCAATGTTTCCTGTTTTTCATTACGTACAGCTTTGTTTTCAGCCAATTTCTCATTGACTTCATCCAAATGAGCAGAAGTCTTATTCGCTTCAGTGGCTAGTTCATCTAAGATTTTTTCTAGATTTTCTTGGTCTTCTTTTTCTTTTTGTTTTGGATCGATTTCTGGCTGTTCTTCTGTTACACCATTTTCTAATTCATCAATCACTTGATTTTTTTCTTTATGACTGGCAGTTACTCTATCCGCTTCTTTTGCAATTTGTTTTTCGTCTTTTTCAGTTGCCATACTCTCTAATAGGTCCAGTCCTTCTTCAGTTGAAAGGACTCCTTTTTTAACTAGATCTAAAATACGTTCTCTTTCTTTCATGGAAATTGCCTCCTTAAGCAAAAATGGTTTGCAAGCTTTTCCTTACATACATATTATGCACCGAATGCGTTAAAAAGTCATAGGACTTAAGTTGTAACTTTTTCTCCATCTCTAGTTGCTATTGGTTTTATGAAGAATAAGGTGGGAAGTTTATTGCGCATTTCCACTTGATTTGATTCAATCCCATCGGTCCATATTCTTATGCTATATATTATCTAAAAAAAGATGAAAGACCACAAAAATCCGGATTTGGATTTTATGGCTTTCATCTTTTTTGATTCATTTTTAAAAAATCTCATTGTGGTTCGTATTCAATTCTGTGATTTTTCCAGTAGCCAAGTAGACGATCCATTCACAGATATTCGTAACATAATCACCGATACGTTCTAAGTAGCTAGCAACATTTAAATAATCGGTTCCGCTGATGACTGTTTCAGGGTTTGCTTGCATATTTTTTATTGTAGCATTATAAATACGGTTGAAGTAATCATTGACGCGCTGATCCATATTTGCGATCGTACGTGCATCTTTTTCGTCTGTTTTCACGTAAGCGACTAACACATTGTCCACCATTTTTTTTACGTAATCTGACATATCTGAAATTTCTTTCTCAATGTCTGGAATCCTCGTTTGTCCCTTCACACGGATCGTAGACTTGGCAACAGATACAGCGTGATCGGCCATCCGCTCTAAATCAGAACTAGCCTTCATCACAGTAATGATCATCCGCAAGTCCGTAGTAACCGGTTGTTGTAAAGCAATCATCTCAAAACTTTTTTTCTCTAGACGTGTTTCCATATCATTGATTTTGATATCATTTTCAATGACTTCTTGCGCAAGTGCTTTATCGTGTTTGATATAAGAACGAACGGATTTATGCACTGCACTACTTACCATCATCCCCATCTCATAAAATTGATTATGAAGATTCAGTAATTCTTCTTCAAATTGTGTCCGTAACATTTCATTTCCTCCCTATCCAAATCTTCCTGAGATATAGTCTTCTGTTTCTTTTTTTTCTGGATTCATGAAAATCTTTTTCGTGTCATTGAATTCGATCAAATGTCCATCTAAGAAAAAGGCTGTTTTATCCGAAATACGTGAAGCTTGAGACATATTATGCGTAACTATAATCATAGTATATCTTTCTTTTAATTCCAAGAGCATACTTTCGATTTTCCCAGTCGATACTGGATCTAGCGCACTTGTTGGTTCATCAAGCAAGATGATTTCTGGATTGACTGCTAATACTCGGGCGATACAAACCCGTTGTTGTTGCCCACCTGATAAAGATAACGCACTTTTATGCAATTTGTCTTTGACATCTTCCCACACTGATGCAGCTTTTAAACTTTCTTCGACTACTTGGTCGAGAACTTTTTTGTCTTTTTCACCTTTTAACTTTAATCCATAGATCACATTTTCATAGATTGAGAATGGAAACGGATTTGGTTGTTGGAATACCATGCCGATTTCTTTTCGCAATTCAACGATATCTGTCTTTGGTCCATAGATATCTTTTCCTTTATAAAGAACACTACCGGTGATCGTAACACCTGGAATCAGGTCATTCATTCGGTTCAATGAACGCAGATAAGTTGATTTCCCACAACCGGAAGGACCGATCATTGCTGTGATCTCACCTTGATTGAAACTTAAATCGATCCCCTTCAATGCTTCTTTTTTTCCATAATATAAGTGAAGATCTTTTGATGAAATTATTTCTTTTGCCATAACAAGTCCTCCGTCTTAACCAAAGTGACCGGACACATAATCTTCGGTTGCCTGAATTTTTGGTCTGGTAAATATCTTGTTCGTCTTATCGTATTCGATTGCTTTTCCTAGATAGAAGAAAGCAGTATAATCACTGATACGTGCAGCTTGTTGCATATTATGCGTCACGATGATGATCGTGTAGTCTTCTTTTAAGTTAACTAATGTTTCTTCTACTGTTCCTGTAGAAATCGGATCTAATGCACTTGCTGGCTCATCTAACAACAGAATATCTGGTTTCATTGCGATCGCACGGGCGATACATAATCGTTGTTGTTGTCCTCCAGATAGAGCAAGAGCACTTTTATCCAAGCTATCTTTCACTTGATCCCATAGAGCAGCCTGTTTCAAGCTAGTTTCTACGATCTCATCTAATTTCTTTTTGTTTTTTTCACCATGTTGTTTCAGTGCAAACGTGATATTTTCATAAATAGATTTACTAAACGGATTCGGTCGCTGAAAAACCATCCCGATACGTTTACGCATTTCATATACATCGATTTGCGGTGCATTGATATCCACATCTTTATACATGATCTTTCCAGTAACTTTCGTATTCGCGATCCCGTCGTTCATCCGATTCAATGAACGTAAGTAAGTTGATTTTCCGCATCCAGATGGTCCAATCAATGCAGTGATCTTATTTTTCTCAAAAGCTAAGTCTACCCCTTTGATTGCTTCGTTATCGCCATACCAAACATGAAGATCATCCGTATACAAAGCGACTTCTTTTTCTTGTCCCATTGTGATGATATTTGTTTCATTCCAATTATATTCTTTCATCTTACTTCTTCTCCTTAAGCTGAAGTCATTTTACGGTATAAACGTTTGCCGATCGCACGTGCAGCAAAGTTGAACAATAATACAGCGATGATCAAAACTGCTGATGCCCCTGCTGACACAGCAACACCATCTGGCATCGTTCCTTCTGTATTGATTTTCCAAATGTGAACAGCTAATGTTTCAGCTTGACGGAAAATGCTGATCGGACTGGAAACACTTAATGGATTCCAGTTCGAAAAATCAAGTGCAGGTGCACTTTGTCCAGCTGTATAGATCAATGCAGCTGCTTCTCCAAAGATTCTTCCTGAACTTAAGATGACACCTGTCAATATCCCAGGTGTTGCTTCCGGTACCACGACTCGGATAACTGTTTCCCAACGAGATAGGCCTAATGCTAATCCTGCTTCTCTTTGTGTGTAATGAACAGCTTGTAATGATTCTTCGACTGTTCTTGTCAGCAAAGGTAGATTGAATACTGTTAATGCCAGTGCTCCAGAGATGATCGAAAAGCCATATTGGAATTGAATAACAAATACTAAAAATCCAAATAGACCGACAACTACTGATGGTAAAGAACTTAGAATTTCGATCGAAGTGCGGATGATATCTGTCACCCAATTTTTTCCAGCGTATTCAGAAAGATAAATACCTGCTCCTAATGAGAGCGGGAAACTGATGATCATTGTGATGATAAGTAAGTAAATCGAGTTAAATAACTGGATACCGATCCCACCGCCTGCTTGGTAAGCTTTAGATGGTTCAGTCAGAAAGGCCCAAGAAATATGAGGAACCCCTCGAACGAGAATATATAAGAGTAAAGCCGCTAAGATCAACACGATGATCCCTGAAATCACGTAGAGGATGCCTGTGGCGATTTTGTCAGAGCGTTTTGCGTTCATTATTTCAGTGCCCCTTTCTTACCGATCATTCGAATCACGATATTAAAGAATAATGACATCAATAGCAAGATCAATGCCAATGACCATAAAACATTGTTCTCAGTCGTTCCCATGATCGTATTACCGATTCCCATTGTTAAAATAGAAGTCAATGTTGAAGCTGGTGTCGTCAATCCTGTCGGCATCAACGCAGCGTTACCGATGACCATTTGAATTGCTAATGCTTCACCAAATGCACGAGCCATACCAAAAACGATGGCAGTCAATATTCCAGGTATAGCGGCACGTAAAACTACTTTATAGATCGTTTGCCATCTTGTCGCTCCCAACGCTAAAGATGCTTCACGATAATGTCTTGGTACTGCCTTTAGCGCATCGACCGTCATTGTCGTTACTGTTGGTAAGATCATGACGAAAAGGACAAATGTCCCTGCTAGGATACCAAATCCTGTTCCACCAAAAATACTACGGATGAACGGAACAACGACAGATAAACCGATGAACCCATAAACAACAGATGGAATACCGACCAATAGCTCAATGACCGGTTGCAGAATTTTCGTTCCATTCTTTGGAGAGATCTCCGTCATAAATACTGCTGCACCGATTGCAAAAGGAGTAGCGATGATCGCTGATAGGAATGTGACGATGAACGAACCTGCGATCATCGGCAATGCGCCTACCATCGGTTTTCCATTTGCCCCTACTTGTCCTGGATTCCAGTTTGTGCCAAACAAGAAATCAAACACATTGATTTTATCGACAAAAAAGGTTGCTAAACCTTTACTGGCAACAAAATAAAAAATTGCTAACACTACGACAACGATCAGCGCGATACAGAGAAAACTGATAAATTTGCCGCGTTGTTCCATTTTTGAACGTTTGGATTTTGTTAATAATGCTTTTTTCACATCTTCCACAGATGATTCCCCCCTAATCAGGTCTAACATACTTATTCAGTGTACAAAGTGAACATCAATTTGAGTTTAATAACATGTAAAATTTATGCTAAGTTTGTAAATTTTGTGTAAAGGCAGTTATTTTACAATGTTTCCTTCCCAATCTCGCTCCACTTCCATCTTTGAAACAGGGATATAACCTAATGCTCCAACAATATTATTCTGTACATCGTCAGAAAGAATGTATTCTAGAAATTCTTTTGTTAACTCTTTTGGCTGGCTCTTTGTATACATATGTTCATACGCCCAAATCGTCCATTTATTCGTTGTGACGTTCTCATCTTTAGGTGCGACACCGTCAATACTCAGTGTTGCTACATCATCTGTTACATACGAGAATGCGACATAGCTGATTGCTCCCGGCGTATCTGCCACGATCTGCCGTACCATCCCGCTTGAGTCTTGTTCCTGTGCGCGGATAGCTGTTTCACCATCTAATACCCATTTCTCAAAGGTACTGCGTGTACCGCTTCCAGAAGCGCGATTTAAAATAACCACTGGTTGATCTTTTCCACCAACTTCTTTCCAATTCGTGATCTCGCCGGTAAATATTTTTCTTAAATTCTCCATAGAAATGTCTTTGACACCGACACCTTTGTTCACAATCGGTGTTATTCCCACGACAGCTACACGATGATCCACTAAAGCAGAAGCATCGATCCCTGATTTTTCTTCTGCAAACAAATCTGAATTCCCGATATCAACTGCGCCTGATTGGACTTGTGACAAGCCTGTACCGCTTCCTCCCCCTTGTACATTGATGAATTTTCCGGGGTTTTCTGTTTGATAACTTTCTGCTACCGTTTCAACTAAAGGTTGTAGTGCAGATGAACCGACAGCGGTGATCGACTCGCCACGATCAATCCATTTGGAACAACCAGATAAAAGAATCGTTAATCCTATTATGGGTAAGAGTAATTTTGATTTTTTCATTAGAAATCTCCTTCAATCCTAAATTAAGTTCATTTTAACATTTTAGCGAATAATTGAAAACGAATCGAATTCATTAAATAACAAAAAACAATTATATAAATAAAAAAAATACTATCTCATTGAGTGTTTCTATGCTATACTGGCTTTGAAATGTGTCTCTTTAAAAAGCATATATTGATTTATTTCTTGCTTTCCCCAAAAAACAAGAGATACCCCAAAGTCAATCCGCTCATGCGAGACGCTTTCTCCATTTCTGACAGACTACAGAAATGGCCCCGACAAAAAAGGACATAAGACAACGTCCCTGACGTGCGTTTTATGTCCTTTTTGAATTGATCCTTATTATAGTAATGGCGAGATCAAGCGTGCTAATCCCTCTTTGAATTTAATGATCGTTCCACGTTGTTCATATTTTTCTTTCGTTAATGGTTGCGAGACTTTTGAATCATCAAAAAAGGCTTTTCGCACTTGTGAAGCCATCCGTTCATCATAGATCAAAGCATTTACTTCGAAGTCGAGTCTAAACGATCGAACATCGATATTCGCTGATCCAACTGAAACGACCCCATTATCAATGATCATTGTTTTCGCATGGATAAATCCATTTTCATATGTTTCGATCACCGCACCGTATTCAAGTAATTCCGCCGCAAAAGAGTATGTCGCCCAATAAACAAGAAGATGATCTGGTTTATTAGGAATTTGCATATGGACCTTCACACCTGAAAGCAAAGCCAATTTTAAGGCTTCATGAATTGATTCATCCGGTATGTAGTACGGTGTCTGTATCAATATCTCTTTTTTGGCTAAAGAAATCATCTTTAGATAGGTCATCTTGATTTGTTCATGCTCCGTATCTGGGCCGCTCGTTACAATTTGTAGTGCCATATCTCCACTCGGTTTTATTTGTGGAAAGAACTTTGGATCATAACTGACTTCTTTCGTATGTTGTGAATTCCAATCCATCAAAAAGCGGTTTTGTAACGCATATACAGCTTCACCATGAATCCGTAAATGGTTGTCGCGCCAGTAACCAAATTTTTGCACTTGTCCCAAGTATTCATTTCCCATATTGAATCCGCCAGTGTATCCAATCTTCCCATCGATCACAACAATTTTACGATGATTTCGATAGTTGATCCGTGGATTGATATAAGGTACAAATAATGGAAAAAAGAAAGCGACTTCACCGTCAGCTGCTTTCAAGCCATCAAAAAAACTTGCCGTTACTTGCGTTGATCCCCATGCATCTAAAAGGACCCTTACTTTAACGCCTCGCTTTGCCGCATCAATCAATGCGTCTCGAACCTCAACTCCCAGTTTGTCGCTTCGATAGATATAGTATTGTAAATGGATATGATCTGTTGCCAATTTGATATCTTCCAGCAACGCATCAAACTTCTCTCGTCCATCCGTAAACAAAGTAACTTTATTTCTTGTCGTATACAATGTACTCTCAAAAACAGTCAACATGTAGATCAACTGCTTTACATCTACCAGTCCTGTTGGCGGGTGAGGATACAATCCCCGCATCAATGCTTGTTTATCTTCCTCGATCTCAAGGTTTTTCCCGATCTTACCCTGTATTTTCAAATCGAAAATCTTGTCTTTAGAAATCCCTCTTCCTAAGAAAATATACAAAATAAAGCCAACGATCGGAATAAACATCAACACTAACAACCATGCCCATGTTTGAGCTGTTTCTTTTCTCTCACGAAATACGATAACAAAGGATAATAAAATATTTAGAATCAAGATAAAGGTAAAAAAATTATCAACAATCAATCCCATAGTTTCACCTCTTTACTTTTTCAACTACTTAAGAATAACTAAGTTGTTTTTTAAAGTAAAGCGAAAGTATAAAAATGATAGAAAACAAAGAAGCAAAACAGGAAGAACAACCCCCACCTAGTGGGATGAAGAATTTTCTCTTATTTTATCTGTACACCCTTTTTGACCTGAATCGACTAAGTTGATTCCATTGAAAAAGCATCTCTTATTGAATTCATTATAACGTGAATTTAACAAGAGATGCTTTTTTTGTTTTAGATTATTGGGTCACTTTCTAGATTCTATTTTGTGTATATTGGATTGACTTTAATCGCTCCTTGCTAAATGAGGGGGCAAACAAAAAGTCTTTTAGAATTTCAAGAAACGTCTCATTGAAATAATTGAACCTAATGAACCGATGATCACACCGATACCAACCATCAATAGATTGATTTTCCATACAATATCTTGAGGATGGATCATTGAATAATGTGAACGTAAAAGTGTTGGGTTCAGTGCTTGGAATGCTTGATCATAACCAAATGTGATGATCAATACAGGAATGATTGCACCAATCAAACCGATCCAGCCACCTTCTAAGAAGAATGGCCAGCGAATATAACCGTTTTTAGCACCAACCAGTCGCATGATTTGGATTTCTCTTTGACGTGAAAGGATGGTGATTCGGATCGTATTGGAGATCAAGAACATAGCAATGAATAATAACAACGCAGCAGCAGCTAATCCCCAAGTACGAACAGCGCTAGCAATCTTAAGTATCCGATCGGAAGAGGTTCCACCATAATCTGCTCGCGAAACATTTGCTAGCTTAGCAGCAGCTTCTGATACCTCTTTGGTATAGGATGGATCAGTAGTACTAACAACATATACGTCATATAAAGGATTGTTGTCTCCTTCAAAAAGACTCCATGAGTCACCCATCGCATTTTGGATTTTTTTCAGTTCTTGTGCTTTACTTGAAAATGTCACATTTTTTACGTGATCGATTTCTTTTAACTCACTTTCGAGTTTTTTCATATCTTTCTCATTTGTACCAATATCGATGAAAACTGAAACTTCTACATTTCCTTCGATGTCTTCAGCAATTTTGGTTGCATTCATGATGACTGCCATAAATAAACCAACTAAAGTTAATGTGATCGTTACAGCACTGACTGAAGCAACTGTCATCCAGCCATTACGCTTCAAACTTTTGATACTTTCTAATATGTGACGGAAAAAGGTTCTAATCATCGTATCCATATTCCCCTTCCGCTTGGTCACGAATGATCCGACCATTTTCAATGGCGATTACCCGGTGACGAATTGTATTAACGATCGTACTGTTATGGGTTGCCATAACGACCGTCGTTCCTTGAGCATTGATCCGATCCAGTAATTTCATGATTTCCCATGAGTTTTCGGGATCCAAATTTCCAGTAGGTTCATCTGCAATCAGTACTTTAGGCGTATTGACAATTGCTCGAGCAATCGAAACCCGTTGCTGTTCCCCACCAGATAGTTCACTTGGAAATACACGGACCTTGTGTTTCAATCCCACTAAATCTAATACTTCCATAACACGTTTTTTGATATCTCGAGGCTTACGTCCGATAACTTGCATCGCATAAGCAACATTTTCATATACTGTTTTTCTTGGGAGTAACTTATAATCTTGGAATACTACGCCGATCTCTCTGCGCAGATAAGGAACCTCACGATTTTTGATTTCTAACAAATCATGTCCAGCAACATTTAGTGTTCCTTTTGTAGCTTTTTCTTCTCGATACATCAATTTGATGAATGTAGATTTACCAGCCCCTGATGGACCAACTACATAGACGAATTCTCCCTGATCGATAACAACCGAAAGATTTCGGATTGCAGTCGTACCATTTGAGTACTTCTTCATTACATCCTTCATTTCAATCATGGCGTTCTCTCCATATCTTTTTCAGTCTTTTACCATTATAGCATGGTAATGTTTCATCTTGCTTTCAAAATCTTACAATTTTATGTCATTTATCTTCAACTAATCAAAGATGCATCTTTAAATAACCATCGATAAAGAGATCCAGGTCACCATCCATTACCGCTTGGACATTCCCAGTTTCAACATTCGTACGATGATCCTTGACCATTGAATATGGATGAAAAACATAAGAACGTATCTGTGATCCCCAGCCAATTTCTTTTTGTTCTCCTCGCAAAGCGGCAGCTTCTTGTTCTTTCTTTTCCACTTCAAGTTGGTAAAGTTTCGCTTTCAGCATGCCCATTGCTTGTTCTCTATTCTTCAATTGTGACCGTTGTGCTTGACTGGCAACTACCGTACCTGTAGGAAGATGGGTGATCCGTACAGCTGATTCTGTTTTATTGATATGCTGTCCACCCGCACCACTTGCTCGATACGTGTCGATTTTCAAATCATCGGGATTGATTGCAACATCGATCGTTTCGTCTAATTCTGGCATGACATCTACTGAACAAAAGGACGTGTGACGACGCTTCGCCGAATCAAATGGCGAGATCCGTACAAGTCGATGCACACCCTTTTCTGATTTTAGATATCCGTAAGCATTATGGCCTTTGATCAGCAAGGCGACACTTTTGATCCCTGCTTCATCTCCTGCTTGATAATCAAGAGTTTCCACCTGATAGCCATGCTGTTCCGACCATCTAGTATACATACGTAAGAGCATGCTTCCCCAGTCTTGCGATTCTGTACCACCTGCCCCTGGATGCAACTCGATAATTGCGTTATTCCGATCATACGGTCCATCTAACAGCATCGCTAATTCATAGGTTTTCATTTTTTCATCTAATGTTTGCAGTCTTTCTTCTGCTTCTTGCTGCATTTGTGCATCTGGTTCTTCTTGCAGCATCTCCACCATCAACTCTAATTCTTCCAATTCTTCTGCTAATGCGTTGAATTGGTCATAGGTTTCTTTGTTCGCGTTATTTTCGTTGATTACTTTCTGAGCGGCTTCACTATCATCCCAGAATCCAGGTTCCGCCATTTTAGCTTCTGCTTCAGCGATATCTTCTTCTAATTGGTCTAAGTCAAAGAGACCTCCTGAAACTTGTGACCTTTTCTCGCATTTCAGATAATAGGTTGCGAATCTCTGAAATTTCCATATTTATCCCTCTTTCTTTTGACTACAATTTATTTTAAGTATCTTTAGTTTACCAGAATCGTTTCTTAACAGAAAGAAGGTGAGTCAATTCTTAATCAAAAAGAACCGATCTCACCAACTTTACTGTCAAAAATTAGTTTTCATCTTTTCCATGACAGTTTTTATATTTTTTTCCGCTTCCACAAGGACATGGATCGTTTCTGCCTACTTTGTTCACATGCACTGGTTGTTTTTTCGCATTTGTATTGCTATTTTCTTTTGCGTCACCAGTTGTCGGTTGAACTGCTTCGCCTTGTGATACTTGTTCACGTTGAACATTTTGACGAATTTCTGCCTTCATAAAGATACGTGTAACTTCATATTCGATGGCTCCGACCATGTCTTCAAACATTTTGTAGCCTTCTGTTTGATATTCAACTAATGGATTATTTTGTCCATAGGCGCGCAGACCGATTGATTGACGTAACTGGTCCATCGCATCGATGTGATCTGTCCATTTTGAATCGACCACTCGCAGAATCACTACTTTTTCAAATTCAAGCAATTGTTCAGGACCGTTCAGTTGAGCGGCTTTCGTATTGAAGATCTCCTGTGCTAATTCATTCAAGTATTCTTTGATTTGTTGTGGTTCTTTTCCTTTTAGATCGTCAACAGAGATGCTATCTTCATGGACAAGTGTACTACCAGCGAAATCAGCGATCCCTTCCAGATTCCAATTCTCTTTTTCTAATTGTGTATGCGCATCGACGACACGACTGATCGTGCGTTTTACCATGTTCATCAATGGTTTAGAAAGGCTCTTTTCTTCCATGATGACTTCTTGACGTTGTTTATAGATCACTTCACGTTGTTCACGCATAACATCATCGTATTGCAAGACGTTTTTACGTGTATCGTAGTTATTTCCTTCTACGCGTTTTTGAGCAGATTCAACTTGCTTAGATAGCATTTTGCTTTGGATCACAGCATCTTCTTCACCAATCTTCATACGGTCCAAGAATGCTTTGATACGTTCAGAACCAAACCGTTTCATCAAATCATCTTCCAACGAAAGATAAAATTGAGACATCCCTGGATCCCCTTGACGACCAGCACGTCCACGCAACTGATTATCGATACGTCGTGATTCATGACGTTCTGTCCCGATAACGGCTAAACCACCTAATTCGCGAACACCAAGACCAAGCTTGATATCTGTACCTCGTCCAGCCATATTGGTTGCGATCGTAACTGCGCCTTTTTGACCGGCGTTCATGATGATTTCTGCTTCTTTAAAGTGATTTTTCGCATTCAAGACTTCATGAGGAATCCGTTCACGATTCAATAGATCAGAAAGCAGTTCAGAGGTTTCAACTGCGACAGTACCTACTAGTACAGGCTGCCCTTTGCGGTAACGATCTTTGATATCTTGGACGACTGCATGAAACTTACTTGTCAATGTAGGATACAATAGATCTGCTCGGTCATCACGAATAACTGGGCGGTTGGTTGGTATTTGGAAAACCTGGATGTTATAGATTTCTCTAAATTCTTCTTCTTCCGTTTTTGCTGTACCTGTCATCCCTGAAAGTTTTTTATACATACGGAAGTAATTTTGGAAGGTGATCGTAGCCATTGTTTTGGTTTCGTCTTCGATCTCTACGCCTTCTTTTGCTTCGATCGCTTGATGCAATCCATCTGAATAACGACGTCCATCCATGATACGTCCTGTAAATTGGTCAACAATCAATACTTTTCCTTCTTGAACAACATAATCAATATCCAAGAGCATGATATAGTTTGCACGTAACGCTTGGTCAAGATGGTGCGTCAATGCTGTATTTTCAATGTCATATAGGTTTTTTAAGCCGAAAGTTTCTTCTGCTTTTTCGATTCCTGCTTCTGTTAAACTGATTGTCTTAGACTGAACATCGATTTTATAATCTTCTTCTTCCTTCAATCGTTTGACGAAATTGTCAGCTCTTGTATACAAAGCAGTTGATTTTTCTGCTTGTCCTGAAATGATCAACGGTGTTCTTGCTTCATCGATCAAAATGGAGTCTACTTCATCGACGATCGCATAGTTCAATGGACGTTGAACCATTTGATGACGATAAACGACCATATTGTCCCGCAAGTAATCGAACCCTAATTCGTTATTCGTACTGTATGTGATGTCACAAAGATAAGCTTCACGTTTTTCATCTGCTGATTTTGAATTGATGTTCAATCCTACCGTCAAGCCTAAGAAATTGTATAGTTCTCCCATTTCTGTGGAGTCACGAGTTGCCAAATATTCATTGACCGTAACAACGTGTACCCCTTCTCCAGTCAATGCATTCAAATAAACTGGCATAGTGGCAGTCAACGTCTTCCCTTCACCAGTACGCATTTCAGGAATGTTCCCATCATGAAGGACGATCCCACCCATTAATTGGACATGGTATGGGTACAAACCTAAAACACGTTTTGCCGCTTCACGAACGACCGCAAATGCTTCAGGTAATAATTGATCTAATGTTTCACCTTTTTGATAACGAGCTTTGAATTCAGCTGTTTTTGCTTGTAATTGTTCATCTGTTAATGCTGCCATTTCGTCAGCGTGGGCTTCGACTTTTTTGGCAATGCTATCTAAACGTTTTAGTTCTTTTTTATCATTTTCGATAATCGAACGAATAAAATTGGCCATACGTTGTGTAATCTCCTTTTTTACATATATTATCCAGACTATGTAGACTATACCTTCCATTTTAGCATTAGTCACTAATAATTGAAATATCTTAAGACGATTAAAGTGAGAACTTCATAATTAATTCATATTTCCTCATCTTAGAAAAAGTGAAAAAAGACTCGCAACACCCCTTTTAAGAGTGCTGCAAGTCAATTTTTACTGATTTAGTTGTTATTTATCAATCTGTTTCGATCAAACCGTATTTTCCATCTTTACGACGGTAAACGATACTTGTACCGTTTGTGTCCGCATCTTCAAAAATGAAAAAATTATGACCCAACATGTTCATTTGTAAAACAGCTTCTTCACTATCCATTGGTTTCAATGACAAGCGTTTCGTACGAACGATATCTAATTCAGAATCACTTTCATTTCCATCAGCTTCATTATTGAATAAAACCGCCGCATCTGCTGTATTGATTCCTTTTTCGCGAGATTTACGGTTGATTTTTGTCTTGAATTTGCGGATTTGACGTTCCAATTTATCAACGACCAAATCGATACTTGCATATAGATCTGGTGAAGTTTCTTCGGCGCGTAATACAAGATAAGGTAATGGAATAGTTACTTCCACTTTCGCTGTTTTTTCAGTATAAACTTTTAAATTTACATGGGCTGTAGCATCTGGTGCGTCACTGAAGTAACGTTCTAATTTTCCTACTTTTTTCTCAACGTAGTCCCGAATCGCTTCAGTCACTTCGATATTTTCACCGCGTACATTATATCTAAACATAAAAATTACCCCTTTCGTCTACCACAATCAAGAAGGAGAAGGACCACTCTTTCCCTCTTCTTAATACTATTATATCGAACTCTAATGTATTTGCAAACTAAATCGCTATCAATTCCATCAGTTTCTAATATTTATTTATCGCGCTAAAGAATACGTCCGGATTTTCTTTGGTTGATGAGGCAAAAGGCAACTGGCTACATGAAATAACGTCTGCCCAGTCGTATAAACATCATCGATCACAAAAATAGTTTTCCCCTTTATTACAGACGGATCGACCGTAATACCAAATGGTTGGATGCTGGCTAATCGCTCATTTCTTGTTTTTTTTGCTTGTGGGTTTGAGTGATGGATACGAGTCACTAACATCTGATAATCAACCTCCGCTGCTACTAGCATTTCACTTACTTGATTGAAGCCTCTCTCAGCTAATCGTTCGTTTGACAGAGGAACTGGACAAAAAATGGCTTCTGAGTGTTGCTTTTGTAAATTTTTCCAGTAAGCAGCGAATGTTCCTGAAAGGCGGATATCTCCCATAAACTTATACTGATTCAACCATTCTTGAAAGGCAGGATCGTACACAAAAAAAGCGTGATGGACAAAATCATAATCAGGAAACTTGTTTTGCCATGTGAAACAATCCTGACAAATCTTACTCTTCTCCGTGAACTGCTTTGCGCAACGCGGACATCTTCCTTGTTTAGGAATTTGCTGGAACAACGCAGTACAATCACTGCATAACTGTGGAACTTTTTTTACTCGCCAAAAAAGTTCCTTGATGTTTAAGTCGTGTATCATACGGCAATGACAATAGCAACATTTCATTTTTGACCTCGCAATCTTTTGCCTTGCTTATTCATCTCTTTAATTTCGCGACAAGCTTGTATAATAGCTATTGTTTTTTCTTCATAGAAAAAGTACACTTCACTATTCGAAAAAGCGCCTTTTCTGTCTGCTCTCCCAGCGATCTGTACCAATGAAGATTTTGTAAATACACGATGATCCGCCCCTAAAACGACCACTGAGACTTTTTCAAAAGTCACTCCTCGCTCAAGAATCATCGTTGTCAGTAGGATATCATACTTTTTTTCTCGCATTTTTGCCACTTTCGCTATGCGATCTGGATCGCGAGCAGAAGCATTTGCTATTCTGTAATCTGGCATTTTTTCTATCAAAAGTCGTGTCAAGCGTTCCATGATCTCGATGCTTGGACAAAAAAGCAATACATGATTTTGTGCCAATAACTGTTCAAGTTTACGTATCAAAGGGCGGATCTTCTTCTTTGACAGACATTTTTTCTGCCAAGCATTCCAAAAAAACAGCTTTGGTTCAGGAAGTAATCGCTGGTGGAAACGCAAAGGCAAACGGTGTATTTGAAACACCATACGAATTTCTTTTAATAAACGTTCAGCTGGTGTAGCACTTAAATAGATAAATCTACCTGTTGGCTTGATCGCAGTCTGCACAGCAAAGGAAAGTCCTTGATCGTCTGCGTAAGGAAATGCATCCACTTCATCGATCACAACCAAATCAAAGGCTTGATAAAAACGGTAAAGTTGATGTGTCGTGCAGATCACAAATGGGCTAAATCGGTTAGTTAGCTTTGTTTTTCCATGAAGTAGCAAAATATTTTCTTCTGAAAATACTTTATCAAAGCGGAGGAATAATTCATTGCAGACATCCACTCTTGGAGAAGACAATACGACTCTGCCACCCATCTCTAAGGTTTTCTTGATTATTCCATAGAGCATTTCTGTTTTTCCTGCCCCTGTGACTGCCCAGATGAAATGATGCTGTTTCGCTGGGCTGTTGACGATAGCATCTGAAATCGTTTTTTGCAAAAAGGTTAGTTGGCCAGTCCAAGCAAATGCAATGGGACGTTTTGGTAATGACGGCTGACAAAACAAAAATAACTGCTGGCTACTGTCACATCGTCCCAAAAATAGACAATGGGTACAATAATACAAGTTCTCAGTTAATCGACAGTTCTTTTTTCGGTTTCTTGTCCCACAGCGACTACAGATGAGCCAATTTTTTTCCAAAACAACTGCTGGGACTTTTTTATAGGGAATCGTTTGAAAAGACGGTTCTTCCATTTCGTTCAGTTCTCTTGTGAGTAATCGCCTCCCGTAAAGCTTAGTATTTACTCGGATCACCTCCCATAACTAAATATGCCAAAACGTGAGGATTATAAAAAAAGTCTAAGACAAAAGTAAGAAATACTTTTGTCTTAGACTTTCGTGTGAACGGCGGGAGCAGAAGTAAACACTCCTTCTGGCCTGTTGATTTATTATTTAGATTCAATCAAACGAAGCGCTTGTTGCAATACTTTTTCGCCATTCATCAGACCGTAATCAGCCATATTGATGATATCTAACGGAATCCCCTTTGGTTCTAACCGTTTTTCAAAGTCAGCTTTCATAAAACGAACTTGTGGCCCTAATAATAGAACATCTACCTCTTTTGAGGCTAAATGATTATCTGCATCAGAAGCGGATACTGCAAAAATATCTGTGTCGATTCCTTCTTCTTCGGCAACCTTTTGCATTTTTGTTACAAGTAAGCTGGTACTCATCCCAGCTGAACATACGAGCATGATTGTTTTCTTTGTCATTTTACTCTCTCCTTTTTGTAAAGCAAGCGTTTTCTTTTCCGCCTGTGTGCCTATTATACAAAATAGAAAGAGAATGTCAAAGGTTTCTTAAAATTTCATTCAATCAAATAACCAACTTGATTTAACTAGCTGATTAAAAACAACATATTCCTTTTTCAGATTGATTACCACTACTTCGTAACCAGCATTTATCCAACCATATGCACCTTTTTCAGGATGCTTATAATCATTCGCCCACCAATCAGTACTTTGTCTGGCAGATTTAGGGAGGCCATAACTGGGAAAGAGCAGTTCATCGATTTGAGTAAATGTCAGAGTAATTTGCGAGCCACCATTGTTTTTTAAATATTGCGTAATGGCATCATATTTTTTTGTACGTTCTTTCATCCCCATCTCACCTCTCTTCTTTTATTATCTCACACTCTTCTGATTTCGCAAGCGTTATAAATGTTGAAACAATGGACTGAATTCATTATACTTTTACTATTGACTGTAATGTGAAAGAGGTGAGTACCATGCTTCATAGTTATCAAACGATCAAAGAAGACGGACAAAGTGAAATCGAAATCAAAAAATCACGTTTCATCTGCTCTCTCAAGCGAGTCACAATTGAAGAGGAAGCAAAAGATTTTATTCAAACAATAAAAAAAGAACATTGGAAAGCAAATCATCATTGTAGCGCATTCGTGATCGGAGAAAAAAATGAGATCCAAAGAAGCAGTGACGATGGCGAGCCAAGTGGAACGGCTGGTATACCGATGTTGGAAGTGCTGAAAAAAAATGAACTGATCAATGTTATAGCGGTCGTTACCCGCTATTTCGGTGGTACAAAACTTGGTACTGGGGGGCTGATCAGAGCGTATACGCATGCTGTTTCACATGCTTTAGAAGAGATCGGAATCGTAAAAGGTACCTTGCAACAAGAGATTTCCGTTCATATCACCTATCCTCAATTAGGCAAATTAGAAAACTATCTTACACTCAATCAGCTAACGATCAAAGAAACGAATTATACAGATAAAGTGACTGTAGTTTGCTTGGTCACAGAAGATAGCGTGGCTTCTTTTAAAGAATCCATCATTGAGTTGATGAACGGCCAAGTCTCATTTACCGATGGTGCTGTTTCTTATCATGAACAACTGATCAACAAATAAGTCAAGTGACCCTTTTGTTGCTTGTCGACACTCAAAAAATGAAGAGCGTGGGCCAAATCTAAAAACCAGTTTTGCTATAGACTCTAATTCCCAATAAACGACGTCCACAAGTCCGGTTTTTCGGAAATTTCAAAAAAGAGGCTGGGACAGAAGTATTTAACTTCAACTTGATCATTGAAGTTAAATACTTCTGTCCCAGCCTCTATCCAATAGATGTCCTGCTACTATTTTTCTAAATAAAATTCAAAACGATTGCCTACATACTGCGTACGTACATACTCAAATGGCGTGCCGTCTTCAAAATAAGAGATTTGTCTCAAACGCAACACCGCATCCCCTCTTTTGATCTCCAAATACTCAGCGATCTTTTCAGATGCTAACACAGCCGTGATGGTTTGATTTGCTGTCCCAATCTTATTTCCGCTTTTTTCTTCAAGCGTTCGATAAAGCGATTCGGTTATTTCAGCTTTGCTGTATGCATCGATGATTTTTTGAGGAACACTTGCTACTTCAAAACAGATTGGAATATCATCTGCGTAACGAATACGTTCCATACGTAAGATCGTGTCTTCTTTTTGCAGATTCAATTTTTCCATCTCACTAGAACTAGGAGACGTCAAAAAATAAGAAATCGTTCGACTGGAAGGTACTCGGTTCTGTGATTCCATGATTTCAGTGAAACTTGTCGCACCTGTCATCTTTTCTTGTACTTTTTTACGCGCGACATATGTACCTGAACCGATTTTTCTTTCTAAGATCCCTTCATCAGCTAGATTCTGAATCGCTTGTCTCAAAGTCATTCGACTGACATTGAATTTTACAGCTAATTCTCTTTCAGAAGGAAGACGATCACCGATTTTCCAGATGCCCTGTTCGATTTCACTTTTGATCTGATCATGAATTTGTATATATACTGGTAATTGATTCGACATATCGTATACCCGTCCTTTCGTTTCTTCTATTATAACTGGTATATACCTGATTCACAACCGAAAAGAGTACCGCTTCTAGCTAAATCCCCTCTTTTTTGCAATCTTTCGATAAGCGTGGCTTTTTCAAAAAAAGGAACAAATGTGGGACAAATCTAAAAATCAGTTTTGCTACAGACTCTAATTCCCAATAGACGGCATCCAAAAATCAGTTTTTCCGGAAATATCAAAAAAAAAAAACGTGGGACAAAAGTAAGAAACAATTCTGTCCCAGCCTCTTTTCTCTCCATTTTATCAAACCTAAACGACTTTTGTCTCGACCTCTTCTCGAAACGGTGGGAGCAGAAGCAACTCCTTCGAAAATAAGTCGAAACCCATCAAAAGCTAAAAAGTAATTTTCATGAATCCCTACTTATTTCTCTAGGTTGAATACTTCTGTTTTAGCATCATCCTCACAATAGAACTGTTTCAAAAAATATTTTTTACTATTCAGAAGTGGAGATGTACGCTCATGCTTTCTGTTTCTCCAACGTTTTATTTGCTGTTGCCATCATCAAACGGATACGATTCAACTGGTTGACGATGGATACACCTGGATCATAATCGATTGCTGCGATATTCGCATTAGGGTAGCGGTGTCGTAATTCTTTGATTACTCCTTTGCCCACGACATGATTTGGTAAACAGCCAAAAGGTTGCATGCAGACGATATTATGCACATCATTTTTTAGTAATTCGATCATTTCACCAGTCAAGAACCACCCTTCACCTGTATGATTCCCGATTGAAAGTATCTGGCTAGCATCTTTTGCCAAGTCATCAATCGATTGGATTCCGTCAAAACGTTCAGATTTGCGTAATGCTTTATCCATTGGTTTTTCGAGCCATTCGATCATTTTGATTGCAAATTGAGCAAGCATTTTGCTTTGTTTCGACATTCCAAGTTGTTCATACTTCCAAATTTGGTTATACAACGAATAGTTCATAAAGCCGATGATGTCTGGAACGACTGCTTCAGCACCTTCTGCTTCTAATAGTCGAACGATATCATTGTTAGCTGTTGGTGAGTATTTCACTAAAATTTCGCCAACTACACCAACTTTGGGTTTCTTTTCAAAAGAAATCGGAACAATATCGAACGCTTGGATGATTTTTTTCATGTTGCTGTTGAATAAAGTGATTGAACCGTTACGCACATTCTTTTCTACTTTTTTCAGCCACTCTTGATGCAATCGATCGATACTGCCTTCTTCCAATTCATAAGGGCGCGTGCGATAAACGACTCTTTCGAAGAGATCCCCATATAAAAAGGCAATAGCTACACGTTTAAGCATAGGCAAAGTAAACTTAAATCCTGGATTAGACTCTACCCCTTGATTTCCCATTGAGATAGAAACAACGGGGATTTGTCCAAAGCCAGCATCATTCAATGCTTTACGTAAAAGTGGGATATAGTTCGTTGCTCGGCAACCTCCGCCAGTTTGTGTCATCATAACGCTTGTATTTTCCAAGTCATACTTGCCGCTTTCAAGAGCTTCTACTATCTGACCAATCGAAATGATTGCAGGGTAACAAGCGTCATTGTTGACGTACTTTAAGCCTACATTGATTGCTTCATTGTCTTCTGCTGGTAGACAAACCACATGATATCCAGAAGCATTTAGTGCGACATCCACTAAACCTGATTGATGGATCGGACTAAGCATCGGTAATAACAATGTATGTTTTTCCTTCATTTCTTTCGTAAAAGTGATTTTTTCAGGTTCTTCAAACCGTTTAACAGGTTCAAATTGTCGTTTTTCCCGTTCATTTACTGCGGCTTTTAGTGAACGTAACCGAATCCTGATGGCACCCAGATTCGATCCTTCATCAATTTTAAGCACCGTGTAGATCTTGCCATATTGATCCATGATCTCTTCTACTTGGTCTGTTGTGACCGCATCGATCCCACAACCAAATGAGTTTAGTTGAACCAATTCAAGATTTTTCGATTTTGCGACTACCCTTGCAGCTGCATATAAACGTGAATGATAGACCCATTGATTGACCACACGAAGATTTCCTACATCTCCTAGATGAGAAATACTATCCTCCGTCAAGACAT
This sequence comes from Enterococcus sp. VV15, assembly GCF_005236045.1. Lineage (NCBI taxonomy): Bacteria > Bacillati > Bacillota > Bacilli > Lactobacillales > Enterococcaceae > Enterococcus > Enterococcus sp. VV15. Next base: position 161,840 of record NZ_QPTY01000001.1, on the reverse strand, counting down.
GGAATCCTTCTTGTGTGATGACTTCAGCGATTCCGTGGTTGATTTCTGGATCTAGATGGTACGGTCTTCCAGAAAGAACGATTCCTCGTTGATTTTTCTGGTTCAACATGACTAACGTTTCTTCCCCTTTTTGTTGGATATCTCGTTTGAAGGAATCGAGTTCTTCATAGCCATGATGCAAAGCTGTGGCTACTTCTTCTTCTGTGAAACCAAAATCAGAAAATGTCTGATGTAGGACCTTTGCAACAGAAGCTTCGTTTGCTAAGTTCAGAAAAGGATTGCGATAATCTACTTTGCCTGCACGGATATCATCGACATTATTGCGGATGACATCTGGATAGCTTTGTACGATCGGACAATTGAAATGATTGTCTGCACCCGCAAATTCAGGACGTTCAAAGATGACTCCTGGATAAAAGATCCTTGAGACACCCGAGTCAATTAGCGCTTGGATATGACCATGTGTCAATTTAGCTGGGTAACAAGCCGTATCACTAGGGATTGTTTCCATTCCTTGTTCATACAGTTCTTTGTTTGAACGAGGAGATAAAGTTACTCTAAATCCTAGATCAGAAAAGAATGTATGCCATAGTGGATAATTTTCATACATATTCAGTACACGTGGTATCCCGATCGTTCCATTGACAGCTTCTTTTTTTCGAAGTGGACGATACTTGAACAAACGACGGTACTTATAATCGACTAAGTTGACCTTTTTATCTTCTTTTTTGATTTTGATACGTGCGCCACGTTCACAACGATTTCCTGTAATAAAACGTCGTCCATCAGAAAAAAGAGTGACAGTTAACATACAATTGTTTTCACAAAGACCACAATGAGTAAATTCTTTTTCAGAAGTAAATTGAGCCAATTCTTCTAAAGAAAGAATAGTACTTTCATCGCCAACTTCATAATCTTCCAGTGCAATCAAAGCAGCTCCATAAGCCCCCATCAGTCCTGCAATGGATGGACGTACGACTTCTCTGCCACTAATCAGTTCAAATGCACGTAACACAGCTTCATTATAAAAAGTGCCACCTTGGCAAACGATTTTTTCTCCAAGTTCTTCTGGTCTTCTTACTTTGATTACTTTATATAATGCATTTTTGATAACTGAATAAGAAAGCCCTGCAGAGATATCGCCTACAGATGCCCCTTCTTTTTGTACTTGTTTTACTTTTGAGTTCATAAAAACAGTACAACGTGAACCTAGATCAACTGGTGCTTGCGACTCGACTGCTGCTTGCGCAAAACTTCTTACGTCATATTTCAAAGATTTGGCAAATGTTTCAATAAAGGAACCACAACCTGAAGAACAAGCTTCATTTAGCTGAATCGAAGATAACACACCCTCTTTGATAGTCATAGCTTTCATGTCTTGTCCGCCGATATCTAAAATAAAGTCAACACCTGGTTGAAAGAAATTTGCAGCTTTATAATGTGCCATTGTTTCAACTTCACCAATATCGACTTTGAGTGCATTCTTGATTAATGCTTCGCCGTACCCAGTAGCGGCTGCCTTTCCGATATAGACATCTTCTGGCAACTGTTCATAGAGGTCTTTTAAAACTGCCATCGTTGTTTCTAAAGGCTGTCCTTCATTATTGCCATAAAAAGAAAATAAGATATCGCCATCTTCATTTATCAAGACTACTTTTGTTGTAGTTGATCCTGCATCGATACCTAAAAATGCGACACCGTGATGTTCAGAAAGATTTTTTTCTGAAGCCTGTGCTTTTGCATGTCTTTGACGAAATTGAGCAAGTTCATTTTCATCTTTAAATAAAGGAGTCAATGTCTTGGAAGGATTTAATTGGGCTTGGTTCCCGTTTTCTAACGTGTCAATGAGTTTCGCCATTGTGGTTGGCTCAGATTCCTCCGCATAAAATGCTGCGCCCATCGCCACAAACAATTGCGGATCTTCTGGAAAAATGACATCTTCTGGGGTTAGATTCAACGTATCGATGAATCGTTGACGAAGTTCAGACATGAAGTAAAGCGGTCCACCTAAAAATGCGACTTTCCCTTTGATTTTACGACCAGCTGCAAGTCCAGCAATGGTTTGATTCACGACAGCTTGAAAGATACTCGCTGCTATATCTGAACGATCAGCACCTTCATTGATCAGTGGTTGAACATCCGTTTTTGCAAAAACGCCACATCTCGAAGCGATCGGATAAATTTGTTGGTAATTTTTAGCTAATTCATTGACTCCATTTGCGTCTGTTTTAAGTAAAGAAGCCATTTGATCAATAAATGCTCCCGTGCCTCCTGCACAACTACCATTCATCCGCTGTTCCAAAGAGCCTTCAAAAAATGTGATTTTCGCATCTTCACCACCTAATTCGATTGCTACATCTGTCTCCGGTATGATTTCCTCTACCGTTCGTGTACAGGCAATGACTTCTTGAACAAAGGAGATATCTAACATCTCTGCTAATCCCATTCCACCTGATCCTGTGATTGCAATCGAAAGAGGCTGCTCAGCAACCAACTTTTGCGCTTCTTTAAATGTTTGTAACGCTGCTTTTTTGACATCTGAGTAATGTCGTTCATACTTAGAATAAATCGTCTTTCCTTGTTCATCTATTACAATTAATTTGACGGTCGTCGAACCGACATCGATCCCCGCTTTTAAACTCATATTTTCTCCCACTCTCTTTTAACGGACACCTTGTTGAATATATAACGAATTGTCTGTTATACTACTTATGTATATTTTAGGTACCTTTTTAAGTTTTTGCAATAAGCAAACTATTGTAGTTTGTGAGATAAGCAACAAAATAATGTGAAATGTCGAAAAATAAGCGAGGAAATTTTATGGGGAATAAAACAGATCTTCGAGTAAAGCGCACCCACAAAATGATTGTGGAAGCTTTTGTCCACTTACTAGAAAAAGAAAAAAATTATGAATCAATCACGATCCAAGCAATCGCAGATGAAGCGATGATCAATCGAACAACTTTTTATGCCCATTTTAAAAACAAAGAAGATCTTTATGAACAGATCTTTGATATTGCCATTGAAGTTTTTATGTCTGTCTTGGATTTAGAACCATTGGTTGATGGCAATCGAATCAAGTTGAACCATATCATTCGTGCATTAACAACGATCTATGTGAATATCCAGAAAAATAAAGTGCTTTTCTTAACTACGATGGATGGAGCATCGATTGAATTATTTCGAAAAAAGTTGGAAATGTTTTTGTATGATAAATACGCGAGTATTTTTGACAACTTACAAATCAAAGAGAGCCAGTTAGAAGTTCCAATCGATTTCATCACGGAATATATGACTTCTATTTTTGTTGGTACTCTTCATTGGTGGATCACAAGTGACACAGATATGACACCTGAAGAACTTGCCGCATTAGTCGTTAAATTAGTCGGTAACGGACACTTGACCGTCCTAGGAATCGAAGTCGTTAAATAACAAAATCTCTAGAAATCAGTAAAAAAGAAGATTTCTAGAGATTTTTGTTATTATTAGCGGTTTTTTGATAGCCATTTTTTCGTATGGTTCGTGGGGCGTTTAGATGTTATCTGTACAACTTTATCAGATTTTTTTGGAAAATGGACTTCCACATTGTATTTTTCTGATTTCATTAAATCATAGATCTTTTCTGCAGTTTCATCAACTTTTTCTTTCCATCTCATTTTTCCTGCCTCCATTTCTATCTTCTATACTTACTCTAGCTTAAATTGGTAGAATCTTCAAGAAACAAGGTGTTTTTTGCAAAAAAAAAGAGCGATTCTCAATGATCACTCGTAAAAACTGGGGTAGCTGGATTCGAACCAACGCATGAGGGAGTCAAAGTCCCTTGCCTTACCGCTTGGCTATACCCCAATGAATGGAGGAGAGTGGATTCGAACCACTGAACCCTAAGGAACGGATTTACAGTCCGTCGCGTTTAGCCACTTCGCTACTCCTCCAAAAGGTCTGTATCAACCTGACTTAGTTATAATACCTAATTTCCCAGATTTTTGCAACCCTTTATTGAAAATTTTTTTGATATTTTTTTAGTCATGCAGATTCCAGTGACGAATCACTGTTTCTATTGCATTTTCAAGGGTTTTTTCTTTGCCAAAATCTTCTTCCCCAAAGAAAATTTCAAATTCTTTTGGTCCATAAGCTAAAATTTCACCGATCAATTTTTTGCCTATAAATAACTGTGTGACCTCATATGTTTTTCCATTGATATTCTTTTTTACTTCTTCAATACGAACTTCTATATCTTTATTCTTTTTTGACATCTTTTTCCCACCTCCATGATAGTTTATCATATTTGAAAGGGGAATACATCGTCTACGCCCAAAAGACTTTTTCCCCCAGAAAATTTGTTACGAATCTCCTCTTGCTGTTGCAAAAAAATTAGCTACTGCACCGATTAGATTCGCCTCATTTCGGTAGTCGCATAGCAAGAGTTGAGGAGCAAAATCATTCAATTCATAGTGAGTGGTCAACTGTTTCATCCGTTGATTCACTTCTTTAAGCAAGTCTATTTTTGCTGAGATACCGCCACCTATGACAATTGCTTCTGGATCAAAAGTAAATTGGATACTAAATAGCCCTTTCGTCAAATAATCGTAAAAACGGTCGACTTCTTCTTTAGCGATCTGATCGCCTTGTCCAGCTAATGCAAATACTTCTTTTCCGCTATAGGCCGTTTTTGCTAGGCCTTTTCGTTCACAGTATCGCCAAGCCATGCTTACCGCAGTTCCTAGCTGACTAAATGTTTGATTGTTGTCTAATAACATCAGCCCGAATTCCCCACCGTATAGATGGGCTCCTTTATGGATCTTCCCATCCATGAACACTGCTCCACCAACACCTGTGCCAATCACCACAAATGCTACATTTTGATAGGCTTTCGCTGCACCTTCGTAAAATTCTGCCATCCCTGCACAATTTGCATCATTTTCGATCGTCACAGGTAGACAAAACAATTGCTCTAACTCTTCAAAAATATTGAATCCATGGATATAAGGAATGGCACTGATTCCTTCAATCCTTTGTTTTTCATTATTCACTACACCTGGTGAACTGATGGCTATCCCTTCGATGCTCAAAGTAGCTGATAATGAGTCATATATCTGGTATAAATCCGTTTTCATTTTTTCCCAAGTATCTGGAGTTGGAAATTGTCCAGTTTCCTCAAGTGATACGCCATTCCAATATCCATATTTCACTGCAGAACCGCCAAAATCAAAAGCTAAAATTCCCATGCTCGTCTGTTCTCCTTTTTTACTTACTACGTCTATTGTAAAATATCCTATGCCTTTTTGAAAGCACTTTATTTTTTAGATCATCAATTCCAAAGTCACTTGATCACGTAGCAACTCTCCATTTTCATAGATGGGTTCAGGATAATTTTTTACAAAATAGTCGATATCCCTGGAAACTTCCACAAATCCAACTTTTTTATAAAGATGGAGGGCAGCAGATGACACACTACCTGTCCGAATGATTATTTTGTTTTGGGCGTTTTTACCCTCTCTAAGGTGTTTGATCGTGTGAAGCAATAATTGACGGCCAATTCCTCTTCCTTGCTCGCTAGGGTCAACAGCAACGTTCATGATCTCATATTCTGTCTCTCTATTATTGTACACGATGACCCCTTTTATTTCATCAGCTACTTGCCAAACAAAGCCGGAGCCCGTATCTACATACATTTGGATTTTTTCTTTATCAGGGTCTGCATCTAATAATAGCTTCCATGGAAGATGCTGCTTATCTAATGTGGTGAACATAACGTCTCCCCTTACTATTTTTTATAGTGTGGCATTTCCTTATCCTTTTTATTCCTTGTCAATTGGAAATTTAAAGGCACGTAATCGATACCACCTTTGACGAACGGATGACAGCGTAAAATACGTGCTGTCCCCATCAGTGTCCCTTTCATCGCTCCATGCGACTGGATCGCTCGGATCATATAATTTGAACAGGTAGGGTAATAACGGCAACTAGGAGGAAATGCAGGGGAGATGAAGCGCTGATAAAAGCGAACGAGTCCAATCAACATTTTTTTCATATTCTTTCCTCCATTTCTTTTCTACTTCAATAAAAAGTGGAGACAAAAGTAGTGAACCTCAAAGAACAAGAAGGAACTCTCACTAACTGAGTTTATGATCTTTGCGATCTTCGTTTATTTCCGAAGAAATTACTTCTGCCCTCGCTCCTTATTATGATTTAATAAGGGGGATACAGGTGGTCTTTACTCAACCCTTTTTTGGTCTAACTTTATTTAGGACGAACGAAACAAAGGGTTGCTTAAAATAGCTATATCAGCGATTTTAAGAACCCTCATTTTTGTTTACTTTAAAACGAACGATGGACGATCAGTCTTCAACTAAAAAAATCTCGAATATGAAGCCATAAACTTGGTTGAAATACTTTAAACGGGTTGCCCTCACCGATCACTCCGTAACCGATCATCGTACCGATAATAAAAAGGAGAATCAATAATAATACAACGAGCAGTATCTTGACCAAGCTGACTAAGATATAGCGTTGTGTACTCATCTAACCACGTCCTTAAGCAATCGTTTGTGCTGTCTTATCAGCAGTTACTTGGTTACTCTCAACACGTTCAACATCCGCACCTAATTGTTGCAATTTGATATGGAAGTTATAATAGCCACGATCTAAGTATTTTAGATTACGAACACGTGTGATCCCGTTTGCTTTCAAGCCAGCTAACACTAAAGCTGCTGCTGCACGCAAGTCAGTTGCATACACTTCTGCACCTTGCAACTCATGGGTTCCATCCATGATAGCTACATTGCCGTCGATTTTTACATGCGCATTCATTCGACGCATTTCTTCTAAATGTTGGAAACGATTTTCAAAAACTGTTTCCGTCACCATGCTTGTACCCTCAGCAACTAATTGGATTGCTGTCATTTGTGCTTGCATATCTGTAGGAAATCCAGGATGAGGCATTGTTTTTACATCTGTAGGCAAGATATGTTTTGGTCCAACGACACGGATCCCATCTTCTTCTTCAGTGATCTTAGCGCCCATTTCGATCAGTTTAGAGATCAATGGTCGGTTGTGTTCTGAGATAGCGTCAGCGATCAAAACATTTCCTTCAGTCATTGCAGCGGCTACCATGAATGTACCTGCTTCAATACGGTCTTGTACGATTGAATGTTTCACAGCATGAAGATGTTCGACACCTTCGATACGCATCGTTTCTGTTCCAGCACCGTAAACATTAGCGCCCATTTTATTTAAAATATTGGCAAGGTCAACGATTTCTGGTTCACGTGCTACGTTTTCAATGATTGTTGTTCCTTTTGCTTTTACAGCTGCCATCATGATATTTTGAGTTGCTCCAACACTAGGAAAGTCCAAATAGATCGTGTTACCGATCAATTGATCTGCAATGGCTTCGATATAGCCGTTCTTTTGGATGATTTTAGCTCCTAATGCTTGGAATCCCTTTAGGTGCAGATCAATTGGACGTTTACCAATTGCACATCCTCCTGGCATAGCTACTTTCGCATGACCATTTCTTGCAAGTAATGGTCCCATTACAACGATCGAAGCACGCATTTGGCTAACATATTCATAAGGTGCTTCAATTTCTAACTGTCTTGAGGCATCAAGTGTTACTTGATTCATTTCTTCATCAAACGCTACATCGACATTTAAATGACGAATCACTTGATTCATCGTGAAAACGTCAGAAAGAATAGGAACATTATTTAATACGGTTGTTCCCTCTTCTGCCAATAAACTAGCAGCTAAAATAGGTAAAACCGCATTTTTAGCTCCTTCGATTTTTACTGTTCCATTTAATTGATTGCCACCTTTTACGATGATCTCTTCCATGTTGTTCCCCCCAAAAAATTCCAATGAGCTACAGTTGCTCAAAATCTTTTCTATTATATCATTTCTTCTTTTAAAATAGTACCTTTTTTTAAAATAATAGGCTAACGAAAAGGTTTCGACACAAAGCGATGATCTCTAAGAAAAAATTACTCGCCGTATACCCTAAAAAAATAGAAAAAAGTACAATCGTCATGCGAATCTGTGTATTATGCATCGCTCTAAAAAAGGTTTCGATGCGCAAAGAACGTAAAGACCAAAAAGCTAAATAAATGAATGCTAAGTGGCTAACAATTCGGATAATCGCATCAATTCCGTATACTTGCATAGCTACGTCCTTTCTAACAATTGTTTTTTACGATAACTAACAAAACGATGATACCATAAATTGGAAGAATAGAGAAATTATTGATTGCAAAAAGTATAATTTTTTTGTTTTCTTCTTGACAAATTCCAAGTGATAGATATGAAAATATGCCTTTTCAGTGATCGTTCCTTTATGTTTTTCTATGTAGCTCAGCTTAGATTCTAGTTGTTTTCATTTTTATTTGGAGCAAATTTTTATTAGTTGCAACCTCTACTTTTAGTAACCGATCTTAGCTACAGACATATAAAAAGACGTTTATCCAATACTTTACATCTCATGTTACTTTTCTTTTAAATAAAAAAAGAACGTGGACAAAAGTAAGAAATACTTTTGTCCACGTTCTAATACGAATAAACAATCAGAGCAGAAAGCACTTGGAAAAGCAAGCTGAGTTTCACAAAATCTAAAAAATCGAATTTCGCAAATTTCTTCTTGATCCCTTAGCACTCCTGTCTCGATTATTTATAACTATGAATGTTTTGAAACCTTGATTCGGTTGATTGCACGATGCAAAGCAACGGTCGCGCGTTTCAATTCATTTGTATCTTCTTTTTCTTTTGCTTCTTCGATTTGTCGTTCCGCACGTTGTTTTGCTCTTTCCGCACGAGAAACATCGATATCACGTTCACGTTCCGCACTATCGGCTACAATAGAAACAACGTTATCACGTACTTCCATGATCCCGCCATTTACTGCGATCCAGTCGACATGCGTATCGGAGTCAGTTCTTTTGATACGAACTTCATCGATCGTTAAAGGAACGATGATGGGCGCATGTTTAGGTAGAATACCGAGTTCGCCGGCCGTTGTGCGTGCAACTACGATCGCTGCATGGTGATCATAGACCAAACCGTCAGGAGTAACCACGTTAACTGTTAAATATTGATCCATGGGGCACCCCTTTCTAGTAGCCTAGTTTTTTCGCTTTTTCTACGACGTCTTCGATTCTACCAACACTACGGAATGCTTCTTCAGGAAGGTCATCGTATTTACCTTCTAAGATTTCGCGGAATCCTTTGACAGTTTCTTCAACTGGTACATATGACCCTGGAAGACCTGTAAATTGTTCTGCTACGTTAAAGTTTTGTGACAAGAAGAATTGAACTCTACGTGCACGAGAAACTAAAACTTTTTCTTGGTCAGATAATTCATCCATCCCTAAAATAGCAATGATATCTTGTAATTCACGGTAACGTTGTAAGACATGCTGTACTTCCGTCGCTACTTTATAGTGTTCTTCTCCGACGATTTCTGGAGCAAGCGCACTTGATGAAGAAGCGAGTGGATCTACGGCTGGGTAAATCCCTTGTTCTGTCAATTTACGTTCCAAGTTCGTTGTTGCATCTAAATGGGCAAATGCTGTTGCTGGAGCTGGGTCAGTGTAGTCATCGGCTGGTACATATATTGCTTGGATCGAAGTGATCGAACCTTTTTTCGTTGAAGTGATCCGCTCTTGTAATTGACCCATTTCTGTTGCTAGCGTTGGTTGATATCCAACGGCAGAAGGCATACGACCTAATAGGGCAGAAACTTCTGAACCGGCTTGAGTGAAACGGAAAATATTATCAATAAACAATAGCACGTCTTGCCCTTCAACATCACGGAAGTATTCAGCAATCGTCAAACCAGTCAAGGCAACACGCATACGTGCACCTGGTGGTTCGTTCATTTGACCAAACACCATGGCTGTTTTTTCAATAACTCCTGAATCTTTCATTTCATAATAAAGGTCATTACCTTCACGTGTACGTTCACCAACACCAGTAAATACAGAAATACCACCGTGTTCTTGAGCGATATTATGGATCAATTCTTGGATCAATACAGTTTTACCTACACCGGCACCACCGAATAATCCAACTTTCCCACCTTTTAAGTAAGGAGCAAGCAAGTCAATAACTTTGATCCCAGTTTCAAGGATCTCAGTACTTGTACTTAACTCATCAAAGTTTGGTGCTTTTTTATGGATTTCGCTACGTTTTGCATCCTCTGGGAAAGGTGCAGATAAATCGATCGTATCACCTAATACATTGAATACACGACCTAACGTTTCTTTACCCACTGGTACAGAAATTGCTTTTTCTGTATCAATGACTTCCATTCCGCGTTGTAAACCATCTGTTGATTCCATCGCGATTGTACGGATGACACCGTCACCTAATTCTAGCGCTGTTTCAAGAACAACTTTCGATTTCTTCTCATCATTTTTATAAACAACTAAAGCGTTGTTGATATCTGGTAAGGATTGGTCTAAAGAAAATTCCACGTCGACAACGGGACCGATTACTTGAACAATCTTGCCTGAACTCATCTTTTTTCCTCCAATCTCAATACTATTCTAGTGCCGAAGCTCCGGCAACAATTTCGGTAATTTCTTGGGTAATAGCCCCTTGTCTTGCACGGTTATAAGAAACCGTTAGATCATCGATGATCGTTGCAGCATTATCCGTTGCTGTCTTCATAGCTGTCATACCGGCAGCATGTTCTGCTGTCTTGGCATCAACGATTGCACCATAAATCAAGCTATCTGCATATTGAGGTAACAATTGAGCCAAGATTTCTTCTTTTGATGGTTCAAAAATATATTCTTGTTCAAAGGTTGTTGCTTCCTCAGGGTCTAAATCAGAAATCGGTAGCATTTTTTCTACCCGAAATTGACTAGTTAGTGAATTGATATGATGGTTGTAACATACATACAATTCATCAAATACTTCATTTTGATACATAGTTGTTGCCATTCCAACGATCTTGCGAACTTCATCAAAACTTGGTTGGTCAGATAAATTACGCAATTCGTAAGCTAAATTGATTCCTCTTGCTTTGAAGAAGTCTGCACCTGTTCCGCCGATTGCGATCATTACGTAATCGTCAGGTGATTGGTGATCTTCTTCTAAAATGGACATCGTTTGCTTCAAAATCGAGCTATTATAGCCACCAACTAAACCACCATCCGCAGTGATCACGATGTAGCCCGTCTTCTTCACTGGTCGACTGATCAACATACTGTTGTAGTTGATGTCTCCACGAGGATTGTCTGAGGCGATATCGTTTAATTGCGTTGCGGTCAAATGAGTCACGATCTCTCTAACCTTGTTTGCATAGATCTGAAACTTCTGAGAAGAAGCTTCAGATTTTGTTAGTTTAGAGGCGGACACCATTTGCATTGCGCGCGTGATTTGACTGGTTTTCTTAGTTGAAGCGATCCGAGTCTTAATTTCATTTAATGAAGCGCCCATTCATCTCACCTCACTATGCATTTTGAATGGATTTCAATTTGTCTTCTGTTGAAGAAAAATTACCTTTTGACGCCAAAAAGATATCTTTATATTCTTGAATCGCAGTATTCAAAGCTTCTTCTTCTGGAAGATCCTTCGTTGTACGAATCGTTTCAAAAATATCTGAATGGTTATTATCTAGATATTCAAATAATTCATGTTCAAAATCTAAAATACTATCAACAGGGATACTATCTAAGAATCCGTGTGTCAAAGCATATAAGATGACTACTTGTTTTTCAACAGCAAGTGGTGCATGAAGTTTTTGTTTCAAGATTTCAACTGTGCGACGACCACGATTTAATTTTGCTTGTGTCGCAGCGTCTAAGTCAGAACCGAACTGTGTAAATGCTTCTAATTCCCGATAACTTGCTAAATCAAGACGTAAAGTTCCGGCAACTTTTTTCATTGCTTTGATCTGTGCAGAACCACCTACCCGAGAAACGGATAATCCAGCGTCAACAGCTGGTCGAGTTCCGGCATAGAACAAATCGCTTTCCAAGAAGATTTGTCCGTCAGTGATCGAGATAACGTTTGTTGGAATGTATGCAGAGATATCTCCAGCTTGTGTTTCAACAAATGGTAAAGCAGTCATTGAACCGCCACCCAATTCATCACTCAATTTAGCTGCACGTTCTAACAGACGTGAATGTAGGTAAAAAACATCCCCTGGATATGCTTCACGACCTGGTGGACGACGTAATAGTAATGAAAGTTCACGATAAGCAACGGCTTGTTTTGATAAATCATCAAAGATGATCAAAACATGTTTTCCATTGTACATGAATTCTTCACCCATAGCAGTCCCTGCGTAAGGAGCAATATAAAGTAATGGAGCTGGTTGTGATGCTCCAGCATTCACAACGATCGTATAATCCATCGCACCATATTTTTTCAATGTTTCTACTTGTGTACGAACTGTAGAATCTTTTTGACCGATTGCAACATAGATACAGATCATATCTTGACCTTTTTGGTTAAGGATCGTATCGATCGCAATAGATGTTTTCCCTGTCTTACGGTCACCAATGACTAACTCGCGTTGACCACGACCAATTGGAACTAAAGCATCGATTGCTTTTAATCCCGTTTGCATTGGTTCATTAACAGATTTACGTTGCATAACGCCTGGTGCCATTGCTTCAACTGGACGAGCCTTGTCTGTTGCAATTTCACCTAATCCATCGATTGGTTGACCTAGCGGATTAACGACACGTCCGATCAATGCGTCCCCAACTGGAACTTCCATGATCTTTCCTGTACGTTTTACTTTGTCTCCTTCACGAATGGATTCGAAATCACCAAGGATGATGATACCTACATCATTAGATTCTAAGTTTTGTGCCATTCCGTATGAGCCGTTTGAAAATTCAAGCAACTCACCACTCATCGCATTTTCTAAACCATGTGCACGAGCGATTCCGTCACCAACATAAGTAACGGTACCGATTTCTTCGACTGAAAGCACGTTTTGATAATTTTCAATTTGTTCTTTAATCAAGGCACTAATTTCTTCTGCTTTGATAGCCATTCGATTCACCTACCTCTTTGTACTATCTATTTAATTGACTACGCATTTTTTCTAATTGCGTGCGAATGCTTCCGTCGATCACTCGATGGTTGGCTTCAACAATTGCCCCACCAATAATAGATGAATCAACGATTTCTTTTAATTCAACTGTTTGATAGTCCATTGTTTTTGCAACATTCTTTTCTAAATTTCGTAACTGTTCCTCAGAAAGCGGTACTGCTGTTTTTACACTACCTAAAAGTAGGCCTTTATGTTCGTTATAACGATGTTCGTATTCATCGATCATAAAGGTTAGATCAGACATTCGATTGTAATTGTAAACAACTTCTAAAAAGTTTTTCACAGTGACCTCGAAGCCTGCAACAAGTTTATCCATAATTAGACGTTTTTCATGAGGTTCTAAGCGGACATCACTAAGCAGGTTTCCTAATTCCGGAACCTCTGCATAGATTTGTCGCAAACTTAATAACTCTTGGTAAATTTCTTCCGCACGATTTGAATCGATCGCCAGTTCAAACAATGCTTTACCATAGCGTCTGCCTACAGTATATTTATCTAGTTTCATTTGAAGAACCTAGACCTTCGATATATTGATTGATTAAAGATTCGTGCATTTCTGGAGAAAGTTCTTTGTTCAAGATTTTTGCCGCAATTTGAAGAGATAAATCAGCTACATCGTCTTTCACAGAGTTTAAAGCTGAGTCACGTTCTAATGCGATATCAGCTTGCGCTTTGCTTTTTAGACGAGCTACTTCTTCTTGCGTATCCTTCAAAATATTTTGACGGCTTAATTCTCCACTTTCTTTCGCATTTTTAATGATATCAGCTGCATCTGAACGAGACGCTAACAATTGTTGTTCACATTCTTGTTCCATTTTTGCTGATTTGATGCGAGATTGTTCGGCAGAATCTAAATCATTGGCGATCTTATCTTCACGTTTTTTCAAAATATCGCTGATTGGGCCCCAAGCAAAATGCTTTAGTAGAGCCAGTAGTATCAAAAATGAGCCGCTGACAACGATGATATTACCTAACATCGGATTACCAACTTCTGCAATTGCCAATTGATTCAGCATAGGCTAGCCTTCCTTTCTTTCAGGTGTTTCTAACTGGTGTAAAGGATGCGTCTCTCATTTAAGAAATTCGTCTTCCTAAACGCCTTTTTCTAATTTTATGAAGAAACTTTTTTAGTTTTTCTACATCTTTTTCAATTCACTGCAATGAAAAGAGGATTAGTGACATACGTCCCATCCTCATTGAGTAAATTTACTACATAAATACTAGAATTAAAGCGATAACCACACCTAGAATTGGAACAGCTTCAACAAGGGCTACCCCGATGAACATTGTTGTACGGAATTGACCAGACATTTCAGGTTGGCGTGCCATTGATTCGATGGTTTTAGAGATAACTTGTCCATTACCATAACCAGCTCCGATTGCTGCCCCCATGATTGCGATTGCTGCTGCGATATAATTCATAATATATTTCCTCCTAAAATAGATAAGTAGTTTATTCAAAAACGATGTTATTCTTCTACTTCAATCTTATGGCTCATATACACCATCGATAAAGTAACAAAGACAAATGCTTGGATGCTTCCGATAAACAATGAAAATGCAATCCAAATCATCTCTAAAGGAATTGCTAATGGTAAGGAGTACCAACCTATGTTATTCATCATGTTGGCGATTAAGGTTAGCAAAACTTCCCCCGCGTAAATATTCCCATAAAGACGTAAAGCAAGTGTTAATAGGTTCGTAAACTCTTCGATCAGTTTCATTGGAAACATGAAACTATATGGTTTTAGGAACGAATTTACAAAATACCCTTTGAAGCCGAGTTTCTTCACCCCAAATAGATGAGTAAGAGTGATCATTATAAATGCCAATGTTAAAGTAATAAATGGGTCTGCCGTCGGACTTTTCCAAAGTGTCGTATCATTCGGTAAGACGATTTTCGTTACTAAACCAATATTGTTCGCAACAAAGATAAATAAAAACAACGTGAATGCCAACAAATGGAAATTGTTCAATTCTTTTCTAGGCAAGTTATCTGTTACGATTCCTCGAGAAAAG
Source organism: Enterococcus sp. VV15 (assembly GCF_005236045.1). Classification (NCBI taxonomy): domain Bacteria; kingdom Bacillati; phylum Bacillota; class Bacilli; order Lactobacillales; family Enterococcaceae; genus Enterococcus; species Enterococcus sp. VV15. The sequence continues at coordinate 146,755 of NZ_QPTY01000001.1, read as the reverse complement.
TCAATGACCCATTCTATCGCATTTTGTTTTCCAGTTGGTTTCATCTTAAGGTTCCTAGTAAAGAAGTAAACCAAAAAGAAGACGATCAAACAGGTCAATAACACCATCATACAAACTGTACCATCAAACCAAACAGGTCCAATATGGAAGGTTAGCGAGCGTTCATCCAATCCATTTCACCTCTTTTCCCTGAAATTCACATAAAATCAAATTCATGTGTACATCTGGTTTTTCTAAATCGTTTTCTAACCAAACGGTATCATACCACCATGAAACAGAAAATTCAAAACATTTTCATGAAAATTAGACACTTTTTTATTTCAGTCAAAAAATGTCTAAATATCAAAGAAATCCATCGTGGCATTATACAGAAAAAACCTGTGATAATCATGCTTTATCAGATTAAATGCTAACAAATTTTATCATTAAGTAAAACTAAAAGCACCGAATATGCGAAAAAGGATAATGAAATTATCTAGAGAAATTTTTTAATGTTCGATCAATTTGACGATCCACATCTTTTCTCTTCAAGTCTTCTCGCTTGTCATACGTTTTTTTCCCTTTCGCAAGCCCAATGAGGACTTTTGCGTATCCATTGCGTAAGTATACTTTCAACGGTACAATCGTGACCCCAGTATTTTTCGTTTCATTTTCAAGACGGGCAATCTGTTTCTTGTGGAGTAACAGTTTTCTTGTCCGTAATGGATCATGATTGAAAATATTTCCTTGTTCATAGGGGCTGATATGCACATTGTGCATATACGCTTCCCCATTGCGTACTCGGACAAACCCATCTTTAAGATTGATCCGACTGTTCCGAATAGATTTTATCTCTGTTCCTTGCAATACCATTCCAGCTTCCATTGTGTCGATGATCGAATAATCGTGGCGAGCTTTTTTATTTTGCGCGATCAGTTTCCCCTCGCCTTTTGGCATAGTTCATTCCTCCAAACGAATAACTTGTTATTTTTTCTTCTTTTTCTTTTTGATTCCTTTATAAAAAGGTTTTTTCCCTTTTTTGCCTGTGGTTGATTTCGCATTTTTACGATCGCTCGTGCGCGGATTCTTTTTCCCTTTTTTATCCGAACGTTCGCTGTTTCTATTTTTTCGGCTCACGGGTCTACCTTTTCGCTGAGTTTTAGGTCGTTCAAGGGATGCTACTTCTTCCGCAGAAACGAGTTCAAAATCAACTGCTCGTTCATCTGGATCAGCTTTCGTGACTTTGACACGAACTTTCTGACCAATTTTGAAAGTCAACCCGGTTCGTTCCCCAACTAAAGCTAAGTGATTTTCGATGAAATGGAAATAATCCTGTTTCAATTCATTTATATGGATCAATCCTTCTACCGTATTCGGCAATTCGATAAATAAGCCAAACTTGACAACCGAACTGATGATGCCGTCAAATTCTTCTCCGACTTTATCCATCATAAATTCAGCTTTCTTCATTGAATCGACTTCACGTTCCGCTTCTACTGCGCGACGTTCCATTTTCGAACTGTGGTCTGCGATCTCAGGTAACTCGCCTTCCCAATATGTTTTGTTTGTATCACTAGCATCTTGTCCGTACGAACGGATCAACCGATGGACGATCAGATCTGGATATCGTCTGATTGGCGAAGTAAAGTGTGTATAGTATTCTGCTGCTAACCCATAGTGTCCAAAATTGTCTTCTGAGTAACGTGCTTGTTGCATGCTTCTCAATAGCATTGTATTGATCACTGCAGATTCTGGTCTATCTTCTACATGCTCGATGACTTTTTGTAAATCTTTCGGTGTAATCGAACCTTTTGTTCCTTGAACGACGATCCCTAAAGCCGAAGCAAAATCAAAGAACCGTTGCATTTTTTCTTCTTTCGGTTGTTCATGGATCCGATAAATGAATGGAAAATGCCGCTTATAGAAGTGTTCTGCGACAGTTTCATTTGCTGCCAACATAAAGGACTCGATCAATCGTTCCCCTACTCCTCGGCTGCGCAATTGGATATCCATTGGATGCCCATCTGGGTCTACCAGTATTTTTGCTTCACGGTCTTCAAAGGAGATCGCACCACGACGAATCCGCAGCTCTTCAAGAATATCGTGCAGCTCTTTCATTTCTTGGAACATTGGTACGAGTTGTTCATAGCGTTCCATGACCGCTTCATCTTGTTCCTCTAAGATTTGGTTGACAGCTGTATAGGTCATACGTTCGGTAGTCTGGATCACACTAGGAAAAATCTCATGAGAAATCACCTTTCCAGTCGGATCGATCTCCATCTCACAACTCATCGTCAATCTTGGAACATGAGGATTCAAGGAACAGATACCATTTGAGAGTCTCTGAGGGATCATTGGGATCACTCGATCGGTCAAGTAGACACTTGTTCCTCGTTCGTAGGCCTCACGGTCCAATTGGCTGCCTTGTGTCACATAATACGACACATCTGCAATATGGACACCAAGAAAATAATTGCCATTTGCCCGTTTTTTTACAGTAACTGCATCATCCAGGTCTTTGGCATCTTCTCCATCGATCGTCACGATCAACTGATTTCTCAAGTCTTTTCGACCGATGAGATCCTTCTCGCTGATCTCATCTGGTACATGGTCAGCTTCTGTTAAGACATCATCAGGAAATTGCGTAGGAATACCATTAGAGACCACAATGGATAAGATATCCATACCTGGATCATTTTTATGCCCGATGACTTGTTTGATGATTCCTTCTAAACTTGTGGCATAGTTTTTTTCTGGATAATGGGTCAATTCGACCATTACGATACTACCATCAACAGGACGGATTCCTTCTGCGGCAGCGTAGATTTTGAATTGATTCATTTTTTTATCTTTAGGGATAACTACACCATATAGATCTGTTTCTTTGATTTCTTCTTCGGGATAAGCAACGAATTCTCCAGCAAGTTGTGTAGTTGCTCTTTTGCGGATCTCGACTACTTTTCCTTCAGCTCCACGGTCCATCGCTGTATCTGCGGTTTTGATGATATCGATTGCTACTGTATCCCCATCCATCGCATAACCCGTTGCCTCTTTAGGGATATAAATGTCGTCTTCTTCGGGATCGATCGTCACAAAACCGAAACCCCGTTCATTTGCCCGAAAGGTACCTTCTACTAAAATAGGCTGCAATGGTAATTTCACTTTTCCTTTTTTGGTAAAGACAACCGTTTGTTCTCTTTCCATCTGCGCGATCGTTTGTACAAGTAATTTGAAATCTTCACTTTTTTCCAGCCCTAGTCCTTGGGCAATTTCTTCCATTGAAAAGCTTTTTTTGCGACTGCTTTCAATAAAGAAAATAATTTTTTCTTCCAACGTTTCTTTGGTCATATTGATTCCTCATTCCAAGGTAGATTTTCTAAGAAATCCAACACATCTTTTTCGAGTATCCTTCTTGAATCACCTATAGTAATCACATGTTTACTGTTGGGATACCATTGAAGTGTCACTCTTTTTTCAGCCATCTTTTTAGCGGTCTCAAACACACCGTAGGGGTCGATCATTTCATCTTGCCCCGCTTGTGCCATAAAAATAGGTGATTGGATCTCAGAAAGTTTTCCTTCTGTAATTGTTGCCTGATTTTGGATTTCTTCTAATTGTCTGCGTATCATTGGTCTAAAACCTGCTGTTGCAGCTTCGATTGCTTCATCTGACTGTCCAGCAAATTTCAATACTTGTCGAACGTATTTCTCAAAATTTTCTGGTACGTGATTTTCCACAGGAGAAATCGGCGAACAGAAAAATCCTCCTCCGATCAAAGACTCATCTGCCAATGCACGAACAGCAAAAATCCCTCCCATTGATAAGCCAAATGCGGCGATTTGAGAAAAGCCTTCTGATTTTAAAAACTGAATCGCTTTTTGTGTGTCCTTCCACCAGTTCTCCGCTTTTTGAGATAAAATATCTTCAGGGTCCAATGTTCCATGTCCTTCAAATAAAGGAGCATAGACTGTATACTCAGATTTTTCCAAAAAACGGCAAAGCATTCGTACATCATTTGGACTCCCAGAATACGCATGTAATAAAAGCACGGCACGTTTTCCATGCTTCCCATATAAGGGTTTTGGTAGACTTTTCATTTGGTTCACCTCGTTCTCTTCATTTTACCATAGTTTCCATGAACCCTTCTCGTAAAATAGCTTTTCTAAAAAAGAAAAAAAGAGCCGTGACATCCGCCGCTGCTCTTTTCTGGTTCATTCATCATTGCCTTTTCAAAAAATGAAACGGCTTGTTAAACTTCTACCTATACTTAAGCAATAAACAGACTGCTGATCCATCCTGTGTGCATATAAAAACTATGATTCAGGTTGAAACAAGTAGCTGTCCTCTTCGCTTATTTCGAAGATAAAAAGACAAGTACAAATAATAAGATCATCCAAATCGCACCCATTACCGCTGTCGAACGTTGCATCACAGCTTCAAAGCCACGTGCTTTTTGTTTTCCGAACAATTGATCAGCGCCACCTGTAAATGCGCTCGCTGCACTATTTTGTTTGCTCGGCTGCATCATAATAGCGATCACCATTACAATAGATAAAACGATCACGATTCCTAAAATTAGATTATACATATGGCAGCCTCCTTTCTAAAAGATATCATCTCTCTCATTCTATCATATTAGAAAAATACCTACAACTCCCTACTTTATCTAAAAACCATTCAAGAGAGACGAGGCTGGGACAGAAGTGTTTAACTCCGAGAAATAAGAAGAAATTAACGAAAGTTGCTTTTCAAATTTTTGTGAATTTTGGCTTATTTAAGAAGGAATTGCTTCTGCTTCCACCGTTTATTCGTTTTTAAAGAATGAGAAAAAAGTGTTTCTTACTTTTGTCCCACACTCATCAACAAAAAAGAGAGTTGCCGAAACCATCTAGTGATCCTGGCAACTCTTCGTTAAGAAAGCAAAGGTTATTTCCGTAAAACGTCCTGATATTCTGGTTTTCTTTCAAATTCTTTTTTAGCGTAAGGACATAACGGAATCACTTTTTTTCCATCTCTTCTGGCGATTTCTACACCTGTAGATACTAACTTTTCCGCTAGTTTTTGTCCGCGATAAGCTGGATCAACAAATGTATGATCAATGATCATAATGTCTGGTCCAGCATCTGACCATGTCATTTCGCCTATTTCTTCTTCAGCATTCAGCAATACCAAACAGCTTTTTTCTTCTTTGATTTCCATTTCACAACACTCCTTGTATCGACCACTTATTTTGTTCATCTTGATTTTAACAGTCTACTTTCCTACAGACAATTATTTATACTTGAACTGCTTTTCTATTATAGACGAATCCATTGTTCGATAAACGAGAAGACCACCGTCCAATATGTCTCAGGGTCTTTTACCGCTGCTTCTAGATGTTGCGCTTCTGGCACTAAAAGCAGTGCTTTATCACCAGCTGTAGCATTCTGGATAGTATAAGCCGCTTCTGTTGGAACGAAATGGTCATTTTCTCCATGGACGATCAGTACTGGAAGATGGTTACTGCCTAACTGACGGGTAGCTGAAGCTTGTTTTAATGAATAGCCCGCATACTTTTTTGCACAGCGATCTGCATGACGCATGATGGATTTTTTTGGAAAAGCAGTCAATTTGCTCAACATATAGCGAAATTCTGCGTAAACAGAAACAAAACCGCTATCCAAGATAAATCCTCGGACTGCAGAAGGGAGTTTTTCTCCACTTGCCATCATGATAGCAGAAGCGCCCATTGATCCACCATGTAAAATAATTTTTGCAGACGGAACTTGATTCAACACATAATTGATCCACACGATTAAGTCGAGCCGGTCGAGCCAACCCATTCCGATGATTTCTCCCTCGCTTTTTCCATGCGCTCTTAGATCTGGTATCAGCACATTGAACCCATTTTCGGCATATTTTTTCCCGATATAAGACATATCTTTCTTTCCATCACTACGGTAATCATGTACACAAATCACCCACTTGTGACTATTCGGTTGGCAGTGAAAGCTTCGGCCAATCAATTTGAGACCATCTTGACTTTTGACTTCTATTTCTTTCCCGCTTTTCCAAAAGTCCTCTGCTTGCGATTCAGCTAGTTGTCGCTGCCTTTCAACCGTCGTCAATGCGGAAGGATCCATTAATTGATGTCCGGTACTCTCATACCATTCATAGCCTCGTTGTAAACCAGACTTGATGAGTTTGTTTGCATAATAATAAGAAAGAACTTGATAAATGACTGTGCCTAAAACTAGGATGCTCACTATCAAATAAAATACAATCACTTATCTTCCCCACTTTCTATCGTTTTTAATCGTACTTTCTACCTTAAATATCGATGATTCTATTCTTCTTTATTGTAACATTTTCTAAAAAAACTGCTCAAGATTTCCCCTTCAATCTGCAGAAAAATAATTTTATCTCAGTGCTCATACGTGTTTCTTAATATTAAATAACGTTTACAATTTATTTAAAAGCCAGTATACTAGGTTCGTGCATTGGAATCAAGGATTTTCCTTGGACTGGTTCGGAAACTTCCCAGAATAAAAAACTAAGGATCTCTAAAGAAAGGAGATTGGAAATAATGCGTAAAGTAATCATTGATTGCGACCCTGGAATAGATGATCTTTTGGCTCTGCTATATGCGGTCAAATCATCTGAGATCGAGGTAGTCGCCATTACCACTGTCTGTGGAAATGTTCCTGTCGAGTTAGGTACGCAAAATGTTTTTACGTGCTTAAAACGATGTGGACGATTAGATATCCCTGTTTATCAAGGAATGGCTAAACCGATGAAACAACCATTTATCAGCGCCCAAGATACTCACGGGATGGACGGCTTAGGTGAAACAAATTTCCCACCGGTCCATGAAAAACAAGCAGAACAGATAAATGCCGTTGACTTTCTTGTTCGCTACTTTTCTGAAGAAAGGGACACATCGATCATCGCACTTGGACCATTGACGAACATTGCCAGTGCCCTTATCAAAAATCCTCGCATCGGCAATCACTTAGAACGTTTCGTTTCAATGGGTGGCACATACAAAAGTCATGGAAACTGTTCTCCTGTTGCAGAGTATAATTACTGGTGCGATCCTGAAGCGGCTGCACTTGTTTTTGAGAAGCTTGGGAAAACAATTGAAATGGTGGGGTTAGATGTCACTAGGGAAATCGTCTTTACCCCTACGATACTTGAATACTGCTGTCAAATGAATCCAACTGAAGGCAAGTTTTTAAAAGACATCACTCGCTTTTACTTTGATTTTCATTGGCAGCAAGAACGAATTCTTGGTTGTGTTATCAACGATCCTTTAGCTATTGCTTATTTTATCGATGAACAGCTGTGTCAAAGTTTTACCAGTTACACAGCCATTGAAACACAAGGTATCAGTCGAGGACAAACTTTAGTTGATCGATTTGATTTTTGGCAAAAACCTGCTAATAGTATCATCATGACTAAAGTAGATTCTCATCTATTTTTTCGGAAGTTTTTGACCGTTCTTTTAAATGCACAAGAAGAAACGATTAAAAAAGATCTGGAAAGATTAAAGATGGGATGAAAAAATGTTGAATAAAAGAATAACAACAAGAACAATCACGATTATCGCTTTATGTATTGGACTAAATTATATTGGTGGAACAATTGCTTTATGGCTGCGATTGCCGATTTATCTAGATTCTATCGGTACGATCTTCGCTGGTGCTTTGCTTGGACCTGTGTTTGGTGTACTGACAGGTATAACTAGCGGTGTATTGAGCGGTTTTACTACTGATATCTTTTCATTGTATTATTCGCCTGTCCAAATGATCACTGGGCTGCTAGCAGGAATCATTTTTTATCAGCGATTATACCAAAAGAAAAATCGTTTCACTCTGATTTTTTGGGCATTTGTGTTGTCTTTACCAGGAACGATCCTTTCGTCCCTCATCACAGTAAAGCTATTCGGTGGCATCACATCCTCTGGTTCCAGTATGATCGTCCAATTGCTGCATGGTCTAGGAATGGATCTAACGATGAGCACGATCGTTGTTCAAGCTGGAACAGATTATCTTGATCGACTACTCTCTTTAGTCCTCGTGGCATTCGTAGTCGTTGCTTTAGGAAAACGAGGAAGAATCGGCAGTCAGCTAAAAGAAAATCAGCAGTGATCCTATTCATTTCACTATGCTACTGAACGATTCGTTGGGTATGCCAACTCTTGAACATCTGACTTAAAACCAAAGTGTAATAAATTTAGGCATTTCATGTTTGACCATTACAAAAGAAGCTGTGACCTCTCAATAGAAAAATGAGGTCAAGATAAAAGTCGTTTAGTTTTGAGAAATTGAAAAAAAGAGGCTGGGACAGAAGTGTTTAACTCCGAGAAATAAGCCGAAATTCACGAAAATTGCTTTTCACATTTTTGTGAATTTCGGCTTATTTAAGAAGGAGTTGCTTCTGCTCCCGCCGTTTATTCGAGAATCTGTGGCAAAACTGATTTTTACTTTTGTCCCACACTCATTTTTTGTTCAATAATCCAAGCTGTTCAATCATACATAACACAAGAAACGCTTATTTCAGTAAACTGAATTTTCTTGTTACAGCTCTAACCTCTTCATCTGGACCAGAAACGACAATTCCAACTGGCTTCAAATTTCCTAAATCACTTTTTTGGATCTGTTCTTGGTAGACCTCAAATTGATTATTTAAGGACTGACCTATTGCGGTAAACACACAACTAGATATCGTTTCACTTTATTTCTATGATTTTGCTAAATTAGCGATTTTCCCTGATCCAGCTTTTAATACGACTGTGCTATAACGGATCGCGGCATGAAGAACACCATCTGCATCCGTTACTTCTAAATCTAAATAGACCTCTGGATTGATTCGTGCCATTTTCCCCGTCAAAATACCAGCTACATTGCCAACTTCTCCGGCTGTTAAGTTTTTTTCTAATATTATTGCATTTCTTTTGCATAGTTATCTCCCCAAATTTTTAAACATCCTTGTCATCGTTTACCCAAGTAAGAATGCCCCAATACGTGCAATCAGTATAACTTAGTTTCTGACCGACTGAAAGGCTTATTTGAGATTCAACCGCTTACTATACGTAAAAATATATAGACAAAAATAGAGGGTGTTTTTCTTTCGATAATTGTTAGGAAATCAGTATTCTACCTATGGTGTACCTCTTTCCATGCAAAAGGATCATCGCCAAAAATCATGTTCATTTAAAGGATTACACCTTGCAAAGATCCGATGGCGTGTTTTTCTTTGAATGCATACTCTATCAAAACCCGTGCTGCTTCTGTTGCGTAACCTTTCCCTTGAAATTCTGGATTGAAGACATACCCTAATTTCCAAGTGTCAAACTCCTGACTTGCTAAATAGATGTTCCCAATCAATTTGTTTCTGCTACACATACTCCCAAAAGGAATCATCCTGAGAACGTCGAATAGCTTCTTTTTTACACTCCTCAACACTAGGAACATCATAAGGTTCAAATTCAACAACCTCTTCTTTGGATAAATAGTCAAATAGATCCCGCCAATCCTCCTAAGTAAATTTTCTTATTGAAAGTCTTTTTGTTTTGATTGATTTCCCCAAAAAATTTGATTAACAATTTCTTGATCTTAGGCTCGTTTCTTTAATCATACATTGGTAAAGTTTAAGAAACAAATCATTCCTATATTGTGGATAGACTTTCCTTTTTTTAATCGTTCGCCAAGTTGATTTCCAGTATTCTTTTATTGATCAGTGGGATAAAAAAATACCTTTCTCCTATCTTTAACGATAAGAGAAAGGTATTTTAGAATAATCTCATAAGGGAAAAGCAAGTCACTGAACCAGTCGATGGCATCGATTGAAAATCAGTTGTACTTATTTTCCTATTTAAAATTATTTATTTTTTAAGTTGTAGAAAGATTTCAAACCTTTGTATTCTGCAACTTCACCAAGTTGGTCTTCGATACGTAGTAATTGATTGTATTTAGCAATACGGTCAGTACGTGATAGAGAACCAGTTTTGATTTGGCCAGCGTTTGTTGCAACAGCGATATCAGAGATTGTTGAATCTTCTGTTTCACCAGAACGGTGAGATACAACTGCAGTGTAGCCAGCTTCTTTAGCCATTTCGATAGCTTCGAAAGTTTCTGTCAAAGTACCGATTTGGTTAACTTTGATAAGGATTGAGTTAGCAATTCCTTTTTCGATACCTTCAGCTAATTTTTGAGTGTTTGTTACGAACAAGTCGTCACCAACTAATTGAACTTTGTCGCCTAATACGTCAGTTAATTTCTTGAATCCGTCCCAGTCGTTTTCGTCTAAGCCGTCTTCGATTGAGATGATTGGATATTTAGCAACTAATTCTTCGTAGAATTTGATCATTTCGTCAGTTGTTTTTTCGCCTTCGCCTGAATCAGCTAATACGTAAACACCTTTTTCTTTGTCGTAGAATTCTGAAGAAGCAGCATCCATAGCAAGAACAACGTCTTTACCAGGTACATAGCCAGCTTTTTCGATTGCTTCGATGATTACTTCGAAACCTTCTTCGTTTGAACCAAGGTTAGGAGCAAATCCACCTTCGTCACCAACAGAAGTAGCTAAACCGCGTGCTTTTAGGATTGATGCTAACGCGTGGAATACTTCAGCACCCATACGTAAAGCTTCTTTGAATGTTGGAGCGCCAACAGGCATGATCATGAATTCTTGGAAGTCGATTGAGTTGTCTGCGTGTGATCCACCGTTGATGATGTTCATCATTGGAGTTGGTAATACTTTTGTGTTGAATCCGCCTAGGTAGTGGTATAAAGGTACTTCTAGGTAGTCAGCAGCTGCACGAGCAACAGCGATAGATACGCCTAAAATAGCGTTCGCACCTAATTTCCCTTTGTTAGGAGTGCCGTCTAAAGCGATCATAGCTTTATCGATTGCCATTTGGTCACGTACATCGTAGCCAATGATTGCTTCAGCAATGATGTTGTTTACGTTGTCAACAGCTTTAGTTACACCTTTACCGCCATAACGAGCTTTGTCTCCATCACGTAATTCAACTGCTTCGTATTCACCAGTTGAAGCACCTGAAGGAACCATTCCGCGGCCAAAAGCTCCGCTTTCTGTGTATACTTCTACTTCGATTGTTGGGTTTCCGCGTGAGTCTAAGATCTCGCGAGCGTAAACATCAGTAATAATTGACATGTTTTGTCTCTCCTTTGAGTTTGTTTTTTCCTAAGGGATTACCCTCATATACGATTTTAGTTAATTTCTTGCATTAGTGCAAACATTTCTTGCATTTTTTGCAAATTTTCACAAATTATTTTACAGCGTCTAATAATGCTAAGAATGAATCAGCTTGTAAGCTTGCGCCACCAACTAATGCACCATCAACATTTTCTTTTGCCATATATTCAGCAATGTTTTCTGGTTTAACAGAACCACCGTATTGGATACGTACTGCATCAGAAACTTCTTTGCCGTATAATTTTTCAACTGTTTGGCGAACAACACCACAGATTTCATCAGCGATTTGTGCATCAGCTGATTTACCTGTACCGATAGCCCAGATTGGTTCATAAGCGATAACCATGTTGCTTACTTGGCCGTCTGTTAACCCTTCAAGTCCAGCAGTGATTTGTCCTTCGATCCATTCAGCTGTTTTTCCAGCTTCATAAGTTTCTAAAGATTCACCACAGCAAAGGATTGGAATCATGCCGTTTGCAAAAATAGCTTTTGCTTTTTTGTTGATGTCTGCGTCTGTTTCGTGGAAATATTCACGACGTTCTGAATGGCCGATGATCACATAGTCCACTCCTAGGTCTGCTAAAGCAGCTGGTGAAGTTTCACCTGTGAACGCACCTGAGTTTTCCCAGTAGCAGTTTTGTGCAGAGATTTTTAATTCTGTTCCTTCAGCTGAAGCCATTAATTCTTGTAAGAATAATGCTGGAGATCCGATAACTGAATCCACTTTATCATTTGAAGGGATATTGTTTTTTACTGCTTCTGCAAATTCTTTTGCTTCAGAAGCTGTTTTGTTCATTTTCCAGTTACCAGCGATAATTGGTTTACGCATGACAGTATACACTCCTTTAAATTATGAGTCGCAGATGTTCTTCTACGTATTGAAAAAGAAAAACTACGATCCGAACGAATGCTCTCGCTACAAAAAGTAGCTTTTCTTTTCCTACTTAACTTTTACGATTGATTATTTGTCGTTGATTGCTGCTAGACCTGGTAATTCTTTACCTTCTAACAATTCTAAGCTTGCGCCGCCACCTGTTGAGATGTGTGTGAATTTATCAGCGAAACCTAATTGTTCTGCAGCTGCAGCTGAGTCACCGCCACCGATGATAGTTGTAGCACCTTCAAGGTTAGCAATTGCTTCACATACGCCGATCGTACCTTTTGCAAAGTTACTCATTTCGAATACACCCATAGGTCCGTTCCAAACAACTGTTTTAGCACCTTGTAATGTATCAGCAAATAATTTAACTGAAGCAGGGCCGATATCTAGAGCCATCAAACCATCAGGGATATCTCCTTCGATGACTTGTGTTTCAACGTCATTTGAAAATTCTGGAGCACATACATTGTCGATTGGTAATACAAGTTTGTCGCCAGCTTTTTCGATCAATTCTTTCGCTAATGCTACTTTATCAGCTTCAACTAAAGAGTTACCGATCTTGATGCCTTTTGCTTCGTAGAATGTGTAAGTCATTCCGCCACCGATCAAGATTTTGTCAGCTTTAGGAATCAAGTTTTCGATTACGCCGATTTTATCAGAAACTTTTGCGCCACCTAAGATTGCGATCATAGGGCGTTTTGGATCTTCAACTGCTTCACCGATAAATTTGATTTCTTTTTCCATTAAGAATCCAGCAACTGTTGGAATACCAGTTGAAGCAATTCCTACGTTAGAAGCATGCGCACGGTGAGCTGTACCGAATGCATCGTTTACAAATACATCACCTAATGAAGCCCAGTATTTACCTAGGTCAGCATCATTTTTGCTTTCTTTTTTACCATCAACATCTTCAAAACGAGTGTTTTCGAAAACAACTACGTCTCCGTCTTTCATGTTGTTGATTGCAGCTTCCAATTCAGCACCACGAGTTTCAGGAACGAAAGTTACTTCTTTTCCTAATAATTCGCCTAAACGTTTTGCAACAGGTGCTAAAGATTTGCCTGCTTTATCTTCTTCAGTTTTTACACGTCCTAGATGAGAGAAAAGGATTGCTTTTCCGCCTTGTTCTAATACGTAGTTGATTGTTGGTAAAGCAGCTTTGATACGTGTATCATCAGTGATCACGCCATCTTTCAAAGGAACGTTAAAGTCAACACGGACAAGAACTTTTTTGTCTTTTAAATCGATATCTTTAACTGTTTTCTTAGCCATTTTATATCCTCCTAAATAAACTTATTATCAAAAAAAGCGGAGAAGCGCGATTGCTTCCCCGCTTTTAAGTGTACATGTTTATTGTTTACACTTGTACGTTTGTCTATCTTATAAGTTAGCGAAGTATTCTAAAGTACGTACTAATTGTGCAGTGTATGACATTTCATTGTCGTACCAAGCAACAGTTTTAACTAATTGTTTGTCGCCAACAGTCATTACTTTAGTTTGTGTAGCATCAAATAATGAACCGTAAGTCATACCAACGATATCAGAAGAAACGATTTCGTCTGTGTTGTATCCGTAAGATTCGTTTGAAGCTTCTTTCATTGCTGCATTGATTTCGTCAACAGTTACTTCTTTGTTAAGAACTGTAACTAATTCAGTTAATGAACCTGTTGGTACAGGAACACGTTGAGCAGCTCCGTCTAATTTACCGTTCAATTCAGGGATTACTAAGCCGATAGCTTTAGCAGCACCTGTTGAGTTAGGAACGATGTTTGCAGCAGCAGCGCGTGCACGGCGGAAGTCACCTTTAGGATGAGGTCCGTCAAGAGTCATTTGGTCACCTGTGTAAGCGTGGATAGTTGTCATTAATCCTTCAACGATACCAAATTTGTCGTTTAATGTTTTAGCCATAGGAGCTAAACAGTTAGTAGTACATGAAGCACCTGAAATAACTGTTTCTTTACCAGTTAATGTTTCGTGGTTTGTGTTATAAACGATTGTTGGAACGTCATTTCCACCAGGAGCAGAGATAACAACACGTTTAGCACCAGCTGTTAAATGTTTTTCAGCAGCTACTTTTGAAGTGAAGAAACCAGTACATTCTAGAACGATGTCAACACCTAGTTCGCCCCAAGGTAATTCTTCAGGGTTACGGTTAGCTAAAACTTTAACTTCTTTTCCGTTAACATTGAATGAACCTTCGTGAACTTCAACTGTACCGTTGAAACGTCCTTGAGTTGTGTCATATTTTAACAAGTGTGCTAACATTTTAGCATCTGTTAAGTCATTGATTGCTACTACTTCGATTCCATCTACATCTTGGATACGACGGAATGCTAGACGTCCGATACGTCCAAAACCATTAATACCTACTTTAACTGTCATTTAAGATTTCCTCCTTATGAAAATCAAAAAAATATTTATTTTAAAGGGATATCCCTTTTAAAATCTCATTTGCAGCAGCTTCATCTGTGATGAGCCACGTTTGTTTTGGTGCATTTTTCATATAGGCTCGAATTGCTTTAGCTTTTGACTTTCCACCTGCAATAGCTAGGATGATCGGTACATTTGCTAAGTCTTTCAATTCTATGCCGATTCTTGGAACCTTATAAACAACTTCTCCATTCTCATTAAAGAAATAGCCGAAGGATTCCGCAACAGCATTGGCCTGTTTTAGCATGACTAATTCTTGCTCAGTCATTTTTCTTCGCGCAGCCATGTGTAATGCACGTCCAATACTATGAATAACACAATTCGCCTGACTAATCAAGTTTAAGACTTCTTGGATAGACGGTTCATTGAGTAAAGAATTGTACGTAGTTAGACTTAATTGTTCTGGTACATACAACGCACGATGATTGCCACTTGCCTTTGTAGCCATTCTAGCACTGACCGAATTTGCTTGTACAGTTACAGCTTCTCCGATGCCGCCACGAGCTGGCACAAATAAATTATGTCGTTTACTGTTTTCCAGATTTGTCAATTGTTCAGCGACGATTGCCATCGTTGTTCCTCCCATTACGGCGATAATATTATCACCTTCTGGAAGTAAAAGATCCAACGCTTCGTCTAGTGCTTCACCGAAGCCGTCAGCAACTTTAGGCTGTTTCTCACTGTTTCCTGACATGACAATACAACGTTGATTTCCGAAATACTCAGCCAATTTTTTTTCTGTCTGATGCATACCTAAAAGTTGATCCATGAAGCTTTCAAGACTCTGATAAACTTCCTCACCTTTTTTTGTCAACGTCATTCCGCTTTTAGAGGTGTTGATTAAATTCAACTGTTTCAATAAATCTGTTTCTGTTCGTAATACTCGTTCTGTGATTCCCATACTTTCTGATAAACTGCGGCGACCAATCGGCTGCATCCAATAAATATTTCGCAAAATTTTATAGCGTTCTTGCAGAACCGCAATAATATCTGGTGCAACAGATTCAATCATTTTCAATTCATCTAGCATAGCGATCTCCTTAGTTGGACGATAAATGTCCAATGTAGACTCAAAACGACCCATGTACGATAAAAAAAGAAAAGTGACTTTCCAATTTTAAAAAATATTAAAAAGGAAAATCTCAACCTCACGAGTGTTAGTCTAACAGTTTTATTCTACTTTTTCAATAAAAAACAACTAGAAAAAATTTTTCATTTTTTCTAGTCAAAATTCACATTAATTATCATAACGTTTTCTTTTCGATGAACTTGGGATTCCTAACAGGTCTCGATACTTCGCAACGGTTCTTCTTGAAATCAATATTTCATCTTTTTTTAATAGTTCTACTATTTTTTGATCGGATAGCGGCTTCCCTTTATCTTCTTCCTCGACTAACTTTTGGATTCTTTTTTGGGCCGTATCTGCAGAAAGGTCTTCTTCTGACATGTTTCCACTTTTTTGGATGCGATTCGTAAAGAATTTTTTTAGTTCGAATACACCGAATTCTGTCTCTAAATATTTTCCATTGACAGCTCGACTGACTGTTGATTCATGCACATCGATTTCTTGAGCAACTTCTCTTAACGTCAACGGCTTGATTGGTCGGTTCTTATTCGTAAAGAATTCTTGCTGATGCGCCACGATACTTTGCGCCACACGCAAGATCGTATCCCCTCGCTGTAAGATCGTTTTTTTCAACCAATCAAATTCCTGTTTTCGTTCTTTCAAGTATACTTGTGTTTCTTTGTCCGCTTTTTTTTGCATCTGATTAAAGTAATGTTCTTGAAAACGGACATCTGGTTGGTTTCCCCGATTTGATCGAACATGGACCTGGTTGTTCTCATCCATCATTACTCTTACATCTGGAATGATGTAAAGTTCGCTGCTTCGATCAAAAATCCTACCGGGACTCGGACTAAGAGTTTGAATATAATCAAAGATTTGCTGTACTTCGCTTAATTCAATCGAGAAGCGTTGCGCAATTTCTTTCCACTTCCGTTCCACTAACGGTTCAAAACACTCTTCTAAGATGATGTAAGCTAATTCTGGTGCGAAATCATCTCTTTCTGTCTGAAGCATCAGACACTCTTGTAAACTTCTTGCACCGACTCCCGCCGGTTCGAGTTGCTGGATCAGTGTAAGGGCATCAAGTATCTCAATCGATGACGCATTCGTGTTGGTTTCTGCTTCTTTCAAATCAATCGTCAAAAAGCCGTTCAAGTCGATATACTCAACTAGATAAAGTACGAGTTTACGCAAAAACGTATCACGATAATTCAAATGGACCTGATCGATCAATGATTCAAATAAGGAAGTGCTGGTATCTGGAATTTGATTCAAGTAGTTTGTTTCCTCGCCTTCATAGTTCGACGATTTTATTTTTTGAAAGTCGGGTTGCCAATCTGGCTCAACGACTTCTAATAAAGGATTTTCCAGTGCTTGATTTTCAACAAACGCGAGCAGTTCCTCACTGTTATACTGCAATACTTGAATGGACTGTTGCAGTTGCTGTGTCATGGCTAATTTTTGTGTTTGTTGTTGTTTTTGTGAAAAGTTTTGTTGAAATTTCATTTTTTTGTCCATTCCCCTTGTTTTTTTTTTTTGGTTTCGTTACAATTATCCCAGTACTTGCGTCCTTAGTGTAGTGGATATCACGTAAGATTCCGGTTCTTGAGACGGGGGTTCGATTCCCTCAGGACGCGTCTATTGTTATCTTAGCATATTTGAGAGCGTTTTGCTTTCTAAAATTTTCAATCAAAAAGCTGGTCCTCGATTGAGGACCAGCTTTTTATTTATTCTCTCTCTTTTATTTCCCTTAAAGTCGAACATTTCCCCCTCTATCATCAAGCTTTCACTTAATTTTTGCTCGCAGAAGATATCACGTGGATTGCGTCAATAAAGCGGTTAAGCGAAAACGTTAAAAATAAAATTGCCAAACTATGCACCAAGAGTGTTCCAGCATATTCAATTATTGTTTGCCAAAGACTCCCTTGGCAGAGATCGCTTGAGAGATCATGACTGGAGCAACAAATAAACTGATGCCTGCTAGTACATTCACACCTAATTTCACTATTGGTTTGATCATTTTTATTCTCCCATCACCTTTTATGAACTAAACATCCACTTATTTTTCCATAGCTTCTTTACAGAACTTCCAACTACAGACTAATCTAATAACGAACGTCATAAAACTGTTATGTTCTAAGTTTTTTTTAAATTCAAACGTTCTTTTTGCTCATTCTTGTTCTTTTGAAAATGGAGATAACTCACAAAAAATAGAACGTGGGACAAAAGTAAGAAACACTTTTGTCCCATTCTTTAAAAACGAATAAACGGTGGGAGCGGAAGCAACTTTTTCGGAAATAAGCCGAAATTCACAAAAATTTGAAAAGCAATTTTCGTTAATTTCTTCTTATTTCTCGGAGTTAAATACTTCTGTCTCAACCTCCATGAAAAACTGATTTTTAAGGTGACTATTCTTACTTGATCCTTTTTACTAAACGTTACAAGAAATCATTTTTTAAAATAAGAGTTCTTGTTCTTCGGCTGTCAATTCTCCTCTTTGTGCTAGGACTGTGACGCATTCTGCCATATTTTTGTAGGATTGATTTAAGCCGATTCCGCCCTTTTTCGGCATTTTGATAATTGGGACTGTTTCACGAAATTCTTCAACAGCTGGGTTTTCTGCTGACATTGCTGCCGCTGCGGGGATTCCATTGTTAGCTAATGCTTTTGCTAAGCTACCTGCCATCATACCAAAATTGGGATAATGCATTGCTGGGCCGCATAATACTGCATCAGCGCCGAATTTCTTGGCAAAACCGATGAATTTTTGGTTTACCTCTTCAGGATGACTTGCGTAGTACTGATCACCACAGTATAAAGTTGCAATAATCTCAGCATCTTTTTCTTTGAATAGTGGAACAAGCGTTTCTGCTGGACCCATCGCTGCTTTTTTTCCTCCTGGAGGCAGTTGCGCTTGCTCATCACTTCCCATACCAGCCGTGACATGGTTCAAAATCACGAGTATCTTTTTCATGAAATACCTCCTTTTTACAATGTATCAAAATCGAAATCATCAAAATTGATTTCTTCTGTTTCTTTTACTTCCGTTTCATGTTCTTCTTTTAGGTACTGATTATCTAATACCTTGATAAATGGATAGTAGATTCCCATTCCAAGTAAAATCAAAACACCTTGTAGGATCGAAGCCTGCCAGCCACTTACTAAAAATCCAGAAATGATCGGTGGTGTCGTCCAAGGAAGCTGGATACCGTTGGTGTAGGCAACCAATCCAAAATCCATACAGAAATAGGCAATGATGATATTGATCGTTGGAACAAGAACAAATGGGATTAAAATGATTGGATTCAATACGATCGGCAAACCGAAAATGATCGGTTCATTGATGCCAAAAATTCCTGGTACAAGGGATAATTGAGATAATTTTTTGATACGTTGACTCTTACAAATGATGACCATCACTAAGATCAATGATAATGTTGATCCGCCACCACCAAAAGTTGCGAACATGTCTTGGAATTGACCGGTAATGATGTTAGGAACTTCCAGACCATTTTTATAAGCGTCTAAATTTTCAATGGATAACGCACGTAGAACCGGATTGAATACTGCTCCGACTACACTTGATCCGTTGATTCCAAAGAACCAGAAAAAGTGTAAGAATAAGTACGCAATGATCATGGCTCCTAGCGTATTTCCCAAACTTAACAATGGCATTTGCAAAAACTTGAATAAAATTTCTTGCAGGTTTCCATATGAAGTTAAATCTGCTAACCAATTTGCTACCATGAAAAATGTGAGGATAACAAAACTAGGGATAAGTGCCTCAAATGATTTCACAACAGTTGGAGGGACGCCTTCTGGCATTTTGATCGTCCAGCCTTTGCGAATCAGCGCAACGAACATCCTCGCTGAGAGCAATGCAACGACCATTCCCAAGAATAGACCGCTTGAACCCATCCAGCGTAATGGAAGGCTTCCTACTTCATATACTTCGGTAGAGCCTTCTGGAGTGAAAGTCGTTGAAAAAGGTGTCACGATAAAGAACGAAACTAATGAAATGATTGCTGCCTGCATCGCATCGACTTTGAACTGTTTCGCTAAACTATAGCCGATCCCACCAACAGCGAGGATCGTCATGATATCAAAACTGGCTGTTGCCGGTTTATTCAGCATCGTTGCCCAGTCGTCACCTAAAAATCCGCTCATGATTTCATTCCAGTTAGGAATCGGGAAATTGGTCAATACTAAGAATAATGATCCTACGATCAATAATGGGGTAGAAAGTAGAAACCCATCCCGAATAGCAATTAGATATTTGTTTTCGCCAATGGTTTTCGCCATTGGTGTAAGGACTCTTTCCAGCCAATTTAAAAATTTCTGCATCTTTTTTCCTCCGATCTTATGTTTGATTTTGACTGTTACCGGTTACATTGCTATTTACTGTTTACTTTTTACTATCTTTGATCAATTTTAAAACATCTTTCATTGCACGTTCGCCGTCCATCATGCCATATGCTTCCGCTGCAATCGTGCCGACTGGTATTCCTTGTGGTTCAAATGTTTGCTTCATCTTGTCACTCAAATGACGAACTTGCGGTCCAAGTAAGATTGCTACTGGTTTTGCTTGTTCGACTTTCTCTTCCGCATGAATTGCTGGAAAAGCACTGATTTCCAAAGGCATTTTGTGTTTTTTCACGACCTCCATCATTTTGTTGACCATGATACTTGTAGACATTCCTGCTTCGCAAAACAAATAGATTTTTTTTGTCGCCATTCTTCTTCCTCCTTAATTTATAAATAATAGCTGAGAGCCAGCTGTATAAACAGATTTGTTAAACTGGTGCTTTGATTCTCTTCTCATATGCTTCCAACCATTCTTTAGTGATCGGCTCAATGATCGTGTTTTGTTCTGGTCCTGGATTTGCTAAGTAAATAGCTGGTTGCTCTTTCTCAGTTGCAAGACTGAATGTAAATTCGACATTTGTCGCAACACCCCACTCACCTTCATTATTCATTGCGATCAGTGAAAAAGCACCCGCTTTTCCATAACGTTCTTTCAGCGTGTCGCTGAACCGATATACTGCTTGGTCACACGCTGCTTGTGGGGAAAGTCCTTCGTCCATCAATCGAACGATTTCATATGACAAACAGCCTTTCATCAAATCTTCCCCAAGACCTGTAGCAGCTGCACCACCGATTTTACTATCGACATAAAAACCTGAACCTGACAACGGAGAATCGCCTACACGTCCTTGTTTTTTCATGAATAGTCCTGAACTAGAGGTTCCTGCAGCCATGCTTCGGGATTTATCTAAGGCAACAACGCCAACTGTGTCATGACCATCATATGGACTTAAATTTGTTTTTGCCATTTCGTCTAATCGTTTTTGCCAGATTTTTTTTGCTCGCTCTGTCAACATATTTTTACGTTCGAAACCTGCCAACATCGCATATTCGGTTGCTCCTTGCCCGACTCGGAAACTATTGAATTTTTCCTCACTTAACCGACGCGCGACTGCAATTGGATTGGCTATATCAACAATCCCTGCGACAGCCCCTATCTTGAATGTATCACCATCCATGAATGCTGCATCCATCTCTACGATCCCACGTTCATTTGGCAGTCCGCCATACCCGACTGATTTATAAAATGGATAATCTTCCACACACTTGATGGCCGTTTCAACAGCATCCCCACAAGTGCTTTGCTCTTCGAGTAATTTTTTTGCTGCGAGAATGCCGTCATGCGCCATGCGCCAAGTTGCTATAATTCCCCACATACCTACTCCTCCTAACTATAGTAACGCTTACAATTATTTTTATTTAGTATATACTAATATGTCTATACTAAAAAGAGGCTTATCCAAAAATCTAATCGATTTATAAGATAAGCCTTCTTTATTTCATTATAAAAATCTTCCACTATAGAAACTATTCTAACAGTGCCTGGATACTTTTTAGATAGATCTCTAAATTCATACGTAGATCTGCTACATCCATATATTCGTTTTTATTATGCGCAATCCCTTTTTGCCCTGGAAATGAAGGACCAAATGCTAACGTATTCGGTATCTTTCTAGCATACGTAGCCCCTGTGGTTGTTACTGGTGTTGGGTCATTACCGGTGACTTCACCATAGATCATCGATAGTTTTTGGATCTCTAGTGAGTCTTTTTCACGACAGAATCCCGGAATACTTCGTTTCACCTCATAAGAAGCACCTTTAGGCAACTGTTGTGCCAATCGACGAAGTACCTCGTCTTCACTAGCAGAAACTGGGTAACGGAATGCGACTTCCAGATCCAAACCCGTCTCGCTCTTTTGTAAAACCACTGGTGTAAGGATGAGTTTACCAGAATCCTTATCTGCCAAGGCAAGATCGATTCCTTCGCCATAGTGTTTGTCGTGAAAGCTTTCAGCGATCCATCTAAAATAACTTTGTAGTTGTTGAGGTATTTCAGTCTCTTTTACTGTACGGGCGAGTAAAGTAATCGCATTCTCACCCATTTCTGGCGCATTGCTTGGTGAACGTTTGCCTGTCACCTGATGAGGGGTGCCATTGATTGTTACACCTAATTGATCTGGGACATGATCTCTGTATTGATCTCCTGAAAATTGACTGATCTGACCAAGCACTTCTGGATCAAGGGGAAGCTGGATCGTTACATTGACGACTCCACGTTCACCATAGACTACAGGATATTTGCAGTCAGGGGTAAATCCAAAAATCGGCGGTTTTTCTGACTTTAAATAGTGTGGGATATCAGACATCCCGCTTTCTTCATCTGTACCAAATATAATTCTGATCGTCTTTTTGGGAACGAAACCACTTTTTTTCAATAAAAACAGCGCATAAAGACAACTAATGATTGGGCCTTTATTGTCTAAAATACCTCGACCATAAAAACGTCCCGCTTTTTCAGTCAAATCAAATGGTGGAAAATTCCAACCTGTTCCTGCAGGCACAACATCAAGGTGGCCAATGACTCCGATATATTCTTCACTGTTTTCACCCCATTGAACATAACCGATGGCATCATCGATTACGTTCGTCTTGAAACCCTTCGCTGCAGCCTCGGACAAAACAAGATCCAATACTCTTCTTGGTTCTGTCCCATATGGTGCGTGATGTGCTGGTTTGCCTTTCACACTTGGGACTTGCATTACCTTTTGAAGCAAAACTAAAAACTCTTGCCAATGTGAATCAATACTTGCAGCTATCTCTTCCATTGTGTCACCCCTTATTCTGTCGTATCAATGTATTTTTGAATGTATATTTATCCGCACGATAAAACGAGCGGTCATATAAAATAGGGCGGGCAGCTGGTGAATACGTCATAGAGTGAACTAGCAGCATGGGTTCTCCAACCTGGACTTTAAGTAGTTTTGATACATCTTTAGTGATTTTTACTGCTTCGACCTCTTGATGTGCATAACCGATATCGATATGTTTTTCGATTACTTGATACAATGAAGCACTTAACTCTTTTTTTGTTGCCTCCCCTATATAGCGTTTCAGTACGTAGAGATTTTCGACTGTCATTGGTTCATCTTCAAAAGACCGTAGTCGAATCAAGTGAACGATTGGCTCAGAAGCATATTCGCCAAATGCCTGTTTTATTTTAAAAGGCAGTTCCTTGGAAATCTCATATTCCAGCACTTCTGTTTTTGTTTGTTTTCCTTGGATACGAGCCGTTTCAGTAAAACTTTGCAGACCACCAGAGCCGCTTTGGATCTTTGGTTGCTTCATGACATATGTGCCTTTTCCTTTTTCTTTTACTAAGATATTCTGACTGATCAATAAGTCAATCGCTTTTCGTATAGTGAGCCGACTACATTGAAATTCATCCGCTAGATCATATTCAGAGGGTAGTTTTTGACTAGATACATAAACACCATCTTCCACGCGTTCTTCAATTTTGCGTACAATCTCCTGAAATATCGGCTGGTTTTTCACAGCGTTCCCTCCTAATTTTCTGTTTCTAATACAATATGGTATCCCTTTCATTTAAAAAAAATTCAACTTTAGAATTACTTTTAAAAGGATACTAACAAAAATAAGTATATACCAATAAGTATATACTTTCACTTAAAATTTCAATTTTAAGAATAATTTATCCAATTGAATGAACGAAAAGAGTCGTTCATTGGCAGCTGCAGAAATAACTATCCCTACTCGGAAATAATTATTTCGGTCAAGAACACTCCAACGAACCGACACTTTTCGTTTTCTTCAATTACTGTAACTTAGTCTTCATGATAAGGAACATAATCTTCATAACTTTCGCTACTATTCAATTCTTCATTTTCTAAAAGCATGTTTGCTCCGCCCATCAATTCAGAACTCATTGGACCATTGAGTAGGCGATCATTCTCTTCGATCAATCGTTGGTAATCTTCTGAACTGATGATAGCGCCTGTTTTGATATTTTTGTATTGTTCAGGTAACGGTTCTTGTCCTAAATCAAAATTTTTATTCTCAAACTCTTCTTCTTTGTAAGTGACGAAATAGCCATGGGACAATTTCTTTTTGACCGTGTAGTCACATTGTGGACAACGGATCGGCATTTCTTTTTTACGATGATGGACAACATTTGTCACTTCATTATAATAAAATTTCGTTTGGCATTGTGGACATTTCAATTTGTCATCAAGCATTTTGATCGTCTCCTTCATTATTTCTTTGTCTACCACTATAGTAGCGCAAAAGGAGAATTTTAGACAAATGAAAACTGTTTTGACGATACAAAGCTAACGGTCTAAGTAATCACTTGTTGCCAATAATTTGCTGGTTATCGCTTTTGAAATCACAAATTCTGGATTCCCCATGTAGCCTGGAGCAATAGCGAACTGGTCGTAAACCAAAACAAGCTCGTGATTTTTATTGATGTAAAAAGGCGTATCCTTCGTTACTAATGGGATTTCTTCTACTCCTTCTTGAAAATCTTTGTTTGTCCAGTAGTATTTCTCTGGATTTTCGTTTACTTGTTCGCTCATTTGTCGTTTGACCTCTTTAGTCAGTGTAGAAATATACTGGTCATCCTTGAACAACAATGACAAAGATAAAACTACACTGTTTTGTTTATCGATCGTGTCATATCTTTTTTCTGTATAACTATCTGCAGCCGTTTTTGTTAGATTTCTTTCAACAACTAAAAAGCGCGTATCATCTAGGACCTTCCGATAATCTCCCGTAACTTGAAAATGACCCTTTTCAATATCCTGATACTCCATTTTTGCTTTTTCAAATTCGACTTTTCCTTCGCGAAAGTATTTTTTGTTCAATCCGCTGATGGTTTCATTTTCTTCACTTTCACTTGTCATTACTTGCGGAACATCGATAGTGATACCCTTCTCAGACAGCTGCTCCCCTAAGAGCAATCTGACAGCTGGACCAATGATCGGGAGGTCTTCAGCAAAACTACGTGCCTGATCGCTAAAAAGCAGACTGCTAGTTGTTACTGCCAATAATGCAATAGTGACTAAAAATCCTTTTATTTGTTTTTTTCTTCTTAACTTCCTAACGAGCAAATGCTCTTCCAAGGAATAACGGGTGAATACCTCATTCTTTATGTTCTCAGGTATTTCTTGTTCTCCATATACTTTCTTTAGTACATCCAGTTCTTTTTGGGCAGAATACATTCTTAACTCTCCTTTACTGTAAAATTTTTCTTAGCAGATTCAACGAACGATACATCTTGGTTTTGACTGTATTTTCGTTCAGCTCTAATATCTCAGCGATTTCTTTCAAGCGAAACCCTTCAAAAAAGTGAAGAATCAAAATTTCTTTTTCCGGACTGTCGATACCTTCTAATACTTCGTAGAGCTCTTTTGTAGAAATTTCAGAAGAATCTACCCCGACTGAGCGCGCTTCTTCAAAAGGTTCAAAGCGGTAGCGTTTTTGTTTTCGCCAAGCATCAATTGCTGTTCGGATAAGTATTCGATAGAACCATGCGGCAAAATGTTCGATGTCTTCTCCTTTCTCAAAATAAGTTAATGCTTTGTGAAAGCTATCTTGCATGACATCTAATGCTTCTTCTTTATTATGAACATAAGTCATTGTGATCCGATACATCTTTTCATATTCCGTTTGGATCAATCCATTTAATAAACGTTTAGATTTTTCAATCTGTTTCTTTTTCCTATAACTAGTAAAAATCGAACTCAGCCCCTTTCCGTCTCACCTACTATGACTATGACGTTTTGAATCACCAAAAAGTTTCAAAATGATTTATTTTTTATGTACATACTAATTTAAAGATAGAAAAAAGGATGTGGGACAAATCTAAAAATCAGGTTTGCTACAGACTCTCGAATAAACGGCGTCCAAAAGTCAGTTTTTTCGGAAATTTCGAAAAAAAAAAGAACGTGGTACAAAAGTAAGAAACACTTTTGTCTCATTCTTTAAAAACGGATAGACGATGGGAGCAAAAGCAACTCCTTCTTAAATAAGCCGAAATCCACAAAAATTTGAAAAGCAATTTTCGTTAATTTCTTCTTATTTCTCGGAGTTAAACACTTCTGTCCCAGCCTCTTTTTTCTCCAATTTCTCAAACCTAAACGACTTTTGTCTCGACCTCTTCTAAATACGAACAAAAGGCGGGAGCAGAAGTAATTTCTGCTGTCCCGCCCTCTTTGAAAGACATTTACTCTTCAGTAAATTCTTCGTCTTCGTAGTCTTCATCGTCATCTTCTATAATGCTTAGATCCTCTTCGATGTTTCCTGGCAATTCTTCTTCATCATCACTTGTATCGTCTGCACCTATTTCTTGTAGGTCAGAGTTATAAGCAGCGATTTCTTCATCATCGTCATCATCATCTTCAAAAAGATCATCATCGTCTTCGTCAGACAAATCAGTATCTTCTGGGTCGTCATCATTATAATCGATTGCATCTTCATCGTCATTGATAAAGGCATTTACTTTTTTACGTTTGCGTCGACGAGGTGTATCTTCATCTTCTTCGTCGATTCCATGGTTGACTTCTTCATCGATTGAATCGATTGCATACCATGAACGCAAGCCCCAGCGATTGTCGCCTAATGAAATAAAGCTACCATCAATATTTAAGTCAGTATAAAATTGTGCGAGTGAATCACGAATTTCACTATCTGATTTTCCAAGATAGTTTTGGATTTGGTTTGCTAAATCGGAAAAATCCATCACATCGCCACGTTGTTCTAAGATCGCGTGTGCTACTTCGATCATCGATAATTCGTTTTTGTTTGCACCTTCAAATACACTAATTTCCAATCAGGACACGTCCTTTCACAGTCTACTCCTTATCATACAAAATCAAACGCAAAAAATCAAACGTTTCTTTACGATTTAAGCAGTAAAGTCCAAAGTTAAATAATATTCGCCTAATTTTTCAGGCCCCATAAATAAATCATAATCAATGAGGACTTTTCCCGCTGTTGGTCGATCCTTCAAACTTACATGTAATTCTTTTGTAAATGTTTCAACTTGGATCATTCCGTAAGGTGTTTTATAATTCGTTTCTAGGCGCTCACGGTAGCCGAATTTCAAGCGCATCCGCATCTCACCTGCGCGAATCAATTGGACATGACCATCTGGCATCAGCTTGATCGTCACTGGCACTTCCTTATCTGTTCCCTCTTGGACTTCTTGATAACGTATGTATAGAGTGTCACCGATTTTGACCATTTGTCCTTTTAAATCAAAGAAAAAATCTTGTTGTTCACCTTGTTGTTGAACTTTCGTGCGTAATTTAATTGAAATAGGTGTACCATTTGATCGTTCCATTTTTTCATTCTCCTTTGCTTCTCATAGCTACATTGTTCCCAGTTTTCCCATATTTGTCAACCAACTTGTATGAAAATCTAAGAAGATTTTTTTCACAACATCTTTTATCATTTAGAGTATAATAATGAAGAAACAGGCTTTCAACACTCTGTTTTTTCAATCAACCAATTACAAAAGGAGTGAATGGCATGTATCCAACAACCATTTTGGATCAAAAAACTTATCATACAAATGATTTTACCCCTTTTGCCCTGACGGATATATTAACCGAGTATTCCAAAAAAAACAATACGGTCTTTTTGCATTTTTGGCAATACGATCACACGGTGATTCTAGGAATGAAAGACACACGGACACCTTATTTGAAAGAGGGAATAAAGGAATTAAGAGGCTTAGGATTCGTCCCAGTGGTAAGAAATTCTGGTGGATTGGGGATTATTTCAGATAGTGGGATCTTGAACATCTCATTGATCTTCCCTCAAGACGAAGACGCCAAGATCTCGATCGATGATGCGTACAAAAAAATGCTGACACTGACTAAAGTAGCGTTTCCTGAGGCTGACATCCAGGCCTTTGAAGTCAACCATTCCTATTGTCCTGGTACTTATGATCTGAGTATCCGTGGCAAAAAATTTGCCGGGATCTCTCAACGGAGAATAAAAAATGGCATCTCTGTTATGATGTATTTAAGTGTCAATGGCGATCAGCAAGCAAGAGGATCAGCCATGAAAAAATTCTATCAAGCATCTTTACAAGATGCCTTTGGAACCAATGGCTATCCTGCAGTCATTCCTGAAAGCATGGAGACTTTAGAAACACTGCTTGCTGATTCCTTTACTGTTGAGGAAGTAAAGCAACGCTTCATTCATGCTTTCGATCAATTATACTTACTTGATCAGCAACTTGACTCCAATCAATGGAAAAAGGACCATGTCCTTACAGATGAATGGACAGCACAGATCGATCGTATGCAGGAACGAAATAAGATAAAGGAGCTTGCCCATGACTATACCCTATAAATATCAGATGCTACCGATGGAAAAAGTTTTTCGTGATCCTGTTCATAACTACATCCATGTACAGCATCAAGTAATTTTAGATTTGATAAATTCTAAAGAAGTCCAACGCCTTCGTCGGATCAAGCAGCTAGGAACAGCTTCCTTTACCTTTCATGGAGCTGAACATAGCCGCTTTACACATTCTTTAGGCGTATACGAAATATCGCGACGGATCTGCGATATTTTTTCCCGTAACTTTCCTCAAGAAAAAATAGGCCGTGATGGCTGGGATGATCAAGAACGTTTAGTCACGTTATGCGCAGCGCTACTTCACGATATCGGTCATGGACCTTATTCACATACATTCGAACATATCTTTCATACGGATCACGAAGCAATCACTGTCGAAATCATTACTTCACCTGAAACAGAAGTTTACCAAATTCTTAACCGAGTAGAGGCTGGTTTCCCAGAAAAAGTCGCGAGCGTAATCCAAAAAACGTATCCTAATCCTCAAGTCGTCCAAATGATTTCTAGCCAAATCGATGCAGATCGCATGGACTACTTGTTAAGAGATGCCTACTTCACTGGTACAGAATACGGAACATTCGATCTCACTCGAATTTTGCGTGTGATCCGTCCGTATGAGGGTGGCATCGCCTTTTCAATGAGTGGGATGCATGCAGTGGAAGATTATATCGTTAGTCGTTACCAGATGTATGTCCAAGTTTACTTCCATCCAGTTTCCCGTGGAATGGAAGTCATTTTGGAACATCTCTTGCACCGTGCCCATGAACTTTATCGTGAAGATCCTAGCAGTTTTGAGTTGCACTCACAGCTTTTATTGCCTTTTCTTGATGAAAAATTTACATTGAATGACTATTTAAAATTAGATGACGGTGTCTTAGGAACTTACTTCACTCAATGGACAGAATCAGATGATCCCATTTTGAATGATCTAGCCAAACGCTTTTTAAATCGAAAACCATTAAAATCAGCTGCCTTTTCTGGTGATCGCTCGTCACACTTGATCAAAGAATTGACTACACTTGTTGAAAGAGTCGGTTATAATCCTATTTACTATACTGCAGTGAATTCAAGTTACGATCTGCCTTACGACTTTTATCGTCCTGAGGAAAATCGCCACCGCACGCAAATCGAGATTTTGAGAAATGACAGAACTTTGGTAGAATTATCAGAGGTGAGCCAGCTGGTGGCTGCTCTTGCTGGACAAGAGCAAGGAGATGAGCGTTTCTTTTTCCCTAAAGAAATGGTCGATCCATCTTTACGAAACCACTATGATCTATTTGATGAAACGTATCAAGAATTCGCCCATCATATACGTAATGGTTCATTGATCGAGGAAATAAATTAAATACTGGAGGAAATTATGTCTATCAAGTTAGTCGCCATCGACATCGATGGTACCCTATTAAATGAAAAAAGAGAAATCACGTCAGAAGTCAAAGAAGCAATTGCAAAAGCTGTAGCCCAAGGAGTGGCCATCGTATTATGTACAGGTCGTCCATTACCCGGTGTCAAAGAGCAATTGGATGAATTGGATTTATTCCAAGAAAATGATTATGTCATCACTTATAATGGTGCATTAGTTCAACAAACAAAATCTGGCAAGATCATTGCCCGTCATGGATTGACCCATGAAGATTTCCTAGAGATCGAAGTAATGGCACGTCGCGTCGGTAGCCATCTACACTCGATCGATGACAAAGCAATCTACACACCCAACCGTGACATCAGTGCTTACACGATCCATGAAGCAAGCTTAGTCAAGATGCCATTGAAATACCGCACACCCGAAGAAATGACACCGGATATGAATCTAGTGAAGATGATGATGATCGATGAACCAGCAGTCTTAGATGCTGCTATCGCTCGTTTGCCGCAAGCTTTCCGTGAAAAATATACGACAGTGAAAAGTGCTCCTTATTACTTTGAAGTGTTGAATAAAGAAGCAAGCAAAGGAGCAGCTGTAGCAAATCTTGCCCAACATTTGGGTATCGCACAAGACGAGATTATGGCGATCGGTGATAACGAAAACGACCTCTCAATGATCGAATATGCTGGATTAGGTGTCGCTATGGGAAATGCTATCTCACTAGTGAAAGAAGCAGCAAATGTCATCACGACAACAAACGATGAACATGGTGTAGCAGAAGCAATCAAAAAATATGTATTATAGTTTTAACTAAAAACTATCCTTACTATTGCAGGTCAGGTAAAAAGAAACACAAACCTTTTTAAGTGAGGCTGAGACAAAAGTAAGAAACACTTTTATCTCATTCTTTAAAAACGAATAAAGGGTGGGAGCAGAAGCAACTCCTTCTTAAATCAGCCGAAATTCACAAAAATTTGAAAAGCAATTTTCGTTAATTTCTTCTTATTTCTCGGAGTTAAACACTTCTGTCCCAGCCTCTTCTTTACTCAGGTTTGTGTTTCTTGTTTATTTCTTTTTTGTTAGCCATTGCTCAACAGCCCATTTATGACTCCCACGTTTCAATTTTTGGATAGCATCAACGGGACTTACCCACCAGATCTGATTCGTTTTTTCAGTCGGTTCCCCCACTTGTTGCCACTTGCTTGCAACATAAAAATAACCGGGATTATAGTAGTGTGTTTTACGATAATTAGAATAAAAATATTCATCTGCTTCACCTAGATAGATTTCGATCTCCGCCGCGATCCCCATCTCTTCGATCAACTCACGACGAAGTGCTTCTTTCTTTGTTTCTTGCCCTTCAATCTCTCCACCAGGTAAAAAAAAGGCTCCATTTGGTGCTTCAATCAGTGCAATTTCGTTATTTTTTTCGACGATTATATAGGCAGCATATCGATTCAAATACTCTGCTGATTGTTCTTTCTCACCAAATACTGGTTTATCCATGTTTGTCCACCTTAAACTTATTTTCTTTCATTTTACATGATAATTTTCTCATAAACAAGCGCAAATCTATTATTTTTTTATTCTTTTTTTGATATGATTGAAAAAAAGAAAGGATGGATTTTATTTATGAAAATGGCTCATACTTGTGTACGAGTAAAAGATCTTGACGCTTCCCTAGAATTTTATCAAAAGGCATTTGGCTTTGAAGAAAGCCGTCGTCGCGACTTTCCAGAAAGTAAATTTACACTTGTTTATTTAACTTTACCTGGAGATGACTACGAATTAGAGCTTACTTATAATTATGACCATGAAGCGTACGATTTAGGAAATGGCTATGGACACATTGCGATTGCCTCAGATGATTTAGAAGCACTTCATGAAAAACATCAAGCAGAAGGATTCAATGTGACTGACTTAAAAGGTCTGCCTGGAACAGCCCCTTCTTATTACTTTATTGTAGATCCAGACGGCTACAAAATCGAAATCATCCGTGGCTAGATCACTACCTAGATACTAAAAAAAGTGGTCGAGACAAATCTGAAAATCAGGTTTGCTACAGACTCTCGAATAAATGGCGTCCAAAAGTCAGGTTTTTCGGAAATTAAAAAAAAACGAGCAATACAAAAAGCGTATTGTTCGTTTTTTTATCCAATTTCTCAAACCTAAACAGCTTTTGTCTCGACCTCTTTAAATATGAAACGATGAAAAAGAAGCAGCCTCTTCGGTAATCAATCCTATATTCACAAAAAGTTGAAACGCAATTTCTGTGACCCTTTTATTTTTTTGAAGTGAAACCCTTCTTTTCCAACCTCTAGCCAATCATGACACTTTCTTCAGGGAGCTTGTAGTTTGGTTCTGCTTTATTTGCTTTGACTAATAAAGAAAAAATGACAGTCATGACCCCAACACGTCCGATATACATCAATGAAATGATGACCAGTTTGCCAACAACTGATAAGTCTGGTGTCAGACCCATTGTGAGCCCTACCGTACCGAAAGCTGAAAATACTTCAAAAGCAATGTACTCGATTCCCGAAGTACTTGGAATAGTTTCTGTGACAGACAAGATCATGATAGCCACTACACATAACGTCAGAGTAATAAAGAAGAGTGTCAAAGCTCGTAGAACAGCCGCTTGGCGAATTGTTCGACCAAATGCTTCCGCACGAGTTTTCCCTTTGAACATCGCCCGCATCTGAATGAACAATATCCCTAACGTCGTTGTTTTCAAGCCGCCAGCTGTTGACCCAGAAGTTCCTCCGATATACATCAAAAACATTGTTACGATCAATCCTGCATGGCTCATCCTCAAGTAATCAATGGAATAATACCCTGCAGTTCTTGGTGTCACACTCATGAAAAAGGTGTTCGCTAACTTTTCCCAAAATGTTCCATCTACTAGTTTCAGTCCATTTCTTTCCGTAAAGAAAAACAGAATAAATCCACCGATCAATAGGCTGGCTGTCACTGTCAACGCAATTTTGGAATGTAGCGTGATTCTTTTTACTTTGTGATAGCTTAACAAATCTCGCCAAACAATGAACCCTAACCCACCTGCAATGATCAATACTGAGATCACCATGATCAAATAAGCATTTGTCTGATAGTCATGCAAACTATCTCCCAGTAAATCAAACCCTGCATTACAAAAACTGGATACTGCATGAAAAATACTAAACCAGATACCTTTACCCCAGCCAAATTTAGGCACAAATGCGAAACTCAATGCTAAGGCACCCAATAACTGGATTACTACTGCAAATTTCAGGATATAAAGCATAAGACTCATGACACCAGAAATCTCTTCAAGGTTCAATGCTTCCTTTAAAACGATCCGCATACTGAAGCTGACTTTTTTCTTCGCTAATGCGAAAAAGAGAATAGGGATCATCATAAAACCCAATCCACCTATTTCAATCAGCATCATGATCAAAAACTGGCCGGCACTGTTCCAATGCTCTGCTGTATTTAGTGTGGTCAATCCTGTGACGCAGATTGCCGAAGTAGCCGTAAACAACGCATCCAAAAAATTGGTTTGTTGCCCGTTTTGACTAAACATTGGCAAGGAGAGCAAGCCTCCTCCAATGAGTATCAAGACAAAAAATCCTGCCGCAATCAATTGTACAGGCGATATTTTTTTGTTCCTTTTCTTTTTCATGACAGACATTCCTTTTTTTGTTTTCATTTACAAAAGTGAGCGCGTGGAACAAAATTAAGAAACACTTTTGTCTCATTCTTTAAAAACGAATAAAGGGTGGGAGCAGAAGCAACTCCTTCTTAAATAAGCCGAAATTCACAAAAATTTGAAAAGCAATTTTCGTGAATTTCTTCTTATTTCTCGGAGTTAAACACTTCTGCCCCAGCCTCTTTCTCGATTCTCTCAAGTTTTTGCAGCAACTTTTTCGTTTCGTCTAAAGAATCATTCACTCGGACGGTCGCTTTTTGGCTGCTGCTTGTTGCCCATATTTTTGACTTTGATCAAACGAGTCACTTCCGCACGTTCATTTTCTTCCAGTTTCATTTTAATATAATAAATCGTTTCTTCCAACTGTGGGATCGTCATATACTCTAAAGCATTGACCCGTCTTCTTGTCTTCTCGATTTCTTCTGCCATCAACTGACACGATTTTTCGATTTCTGACAACTCTAGAAGTTTCGGCAACAAATGAGTGAAACGGTCGATCGAACGATCCAATTCAGCATTGGAATTCAGAAAACCATATTCTAATGGCGCATCACTTAGTTGCTCATCATACTGAAAATTCATGATCGGTACTTTGACACTCATGATATTTTTCTCTACGACAGAAAGTTCCACGTTTTCAGTAGGCAAAGCGAGCAACTCCTCGATGAACGAGTCATTGATCGTTGATTTCGCCAAAACGAAGTCACTCATCGCCTGTCCCATTGTCTTTTCTACTGTCTGTCGCAAGTCATTATTTTTACGAATCAATAGAATGAATTGTCGCATCAATTCATCCTGTTTGTCTTTTAAAAGTTTATGCCCTCTGGTTGCGGTCGTCAATTGTTTTTTTAATCGAGTTAATTCCATTCTAGTTGGATTGACGTTTAATCGCATCGAAAAACTCACTTCCCTTCCGGCAGATACTTGTCCAGTAGATCGTCTTTGATCCGTTTTAATTCAGTTCGTGGAAGCATCGCTAAAAGTTCCCAACCTAAATCAAGTGTTTCTGTAATTGTTCGGTTTGTATAGAATCCTTGATTCACATATTCATTCTCGAATCGCTCCGCAAATTTCGCATAGATTTTATCGACATCTGATAATGCAGATTCGCCCAAAACGACAGCTAATTCTTTTGCCTGTTTTCCCTGTGCATAAGCTGCGAATAGTTGATTCATCGTTGCTGCATGATCCTCTCGCGTTTTCCCAGCACCTGTTCCTTTGTCTTTCAAGCGAGAAAGAGACGGCAATACATCGATTGGTGGCTGGATGCCACTCTTATACAGCTCTCTAGTCAAAATGATCTGTCCTTCAGTGATGTAGCCGGTCAAATCGGGTATTGGGTGGGTCTTATCATCTTCTGGCATCGTCAAGATCGGTATCTGTGTCACTGATCCTTTCAACCCTCGAATACGCCCTGCACGTTCAAACAATGTCGCCAAATTCGTGTAGAGATAGCCCGGATAGCCACGGCGCCCTGGTACTTCTCGACGAGCAGCGGAGATTTCGCGCAACGCTTCGGCATAGTTGGTCATGTCTGTCATGATGACCAACACATGCATTCCTTTTTCATAAGCCAGATATTCTGCAGCTGTCAGCGCCATTCTTGGTGTCGCGATCCTTTCGATTGCTGGATCATTGGCCAAATTCATGAACATCACCGAACGATCGATTGCACCCGTTTGACGGAAATCTTCCATGAAAAACTCTGCTTCTTCAAAAGTGATTCCTATTGCGGCAAAAACGACAGCAAAATCATCTGAAGAATCCAGTACAGTTGCTTGTCTCGCAATTTGTGCAGCTAATTCTTTATGGGGTAACCCTGAACCAGAAAAGACTGGTAGTTTTTGTCCGCGAACTAACGTGTTCAAATGATCGATTGCCGAAATACCTGTTTGGATGAACTCATCGGGATAGTCTCTCGCAACGGGATTGATTACTTCACCGTTGATATCCAAATATTTCTCTGGCAAGATTTCTGGTCCATTGTCTTTTGGTCTACCTAGTCCGTCAAAAACGCGACCAATCATATCTTCTGATACACCCAATTGCAATGGATGACCTAAGAAACGAACAGAAGAATCTCTTAGATTGATTCCACTAGTTCCTTCAAAAATCTGCACCATCGCTTTATCTTCTTGCACTTCAAGTACTTGTCCTCTACGGATCTCGCCATTTTGCATGCGGACTTCGATCAGTTCTTCATACTTTACTCCAGAAACTTTTTCTACCGCCATCAAAGGTCCGACCACTTCCTCGATCGTTCGATATTCTTTAATCATTGGTCATTCCCCCTTCAGAGATGATTGCTTTCATCGTTTCTTTGATTTCCTGATTGATCGCATCTAATTTTGATAGATCGTCTTCTGGAATGTATTTGCTTCGACCGATACGTTCTCTGATAGAAACAGTGCCATCCATGATCTCATTAAGATACGCACCTAAACTTAAAGCCTTTCGTGCTTCTTCCCCAAACATCAAAATCATTTTTAGCATTTTGAATTGTTTTTCCCTAGAAGTAAATGTATCGACATCATCAAACGCATTTTGTTGTAAGTAGTCTTCACGGATCGATTTTGCGACTTCCAATGTCAAACGGTCATTGTCGGATAAGGAGTCGATCCCTACTAAGCGTACGATTTCATTCAATTGTTCTTCTTCCTGTAAAATACGCATGCCAGTGGCAACCATCTCTGACCAGTTTTCTTGTAACACTTGATCCATATATTTTCCTACTTCAGTTGAATACAAGGAATAACTTTGAATCCAGTTGATCGATGGGAAATGTCGTTTTTGGGCTAACGTTGAATCCAATCCCCAGAAAACTTTCACGACCCGTAACGTATTTTGTGTGACTGGTTCTGAAACATCCCCGCCAGATGGTGAAACTGCGCTGATTGCTGTAATACTGCCTTCACGATTATCTGAACCTAACGCAATCACTCTACCAGAACGTTCATAATATTCTGCTAAACGAGAACCTAGGTACGCAGGATAACCTTCATCCCCAGGCATCTCTTCCAAACGTCCGCTCATTTCACGGAGTGCTTCTGCCCAGCGAGAAGTTGAATCTGCCATGATTGCCACATCATACCCCATATCACGGAAGTATTCCGCGATGGTGATACCTGTATAGATAGAAGCTTCTCGGGCCGCTACCGGCATATTGGAGGTGTTAGCGATCAATACTGTACGTTCCATCAATGACTCCCCAGTATTTGGATCGATCAATTCTGGAAACTCGTTTAGTACATCCGTCATTTCATTGCCACGTTCACCACAGCCCACATAGACCACTAAATCAACATCTGCCCATTTGGCGATCTGATGCTGTACAACTGTCTTTCCCGCACCGAATGGACCTGGAACAGCTGCTGCTCCACCCTTTGTTACAGGGAAAAATGTATCGATGACCCGTTGTCCCGTGATCATTGGTGCATCAGGATTCAATTTTTCTTTAATAGGGCGGCTTCTTCGTACGGGCCACTTCTGTAACATCGTTAATTCTTTCTTGCCATCTTCTGTACTAATGACACAGACTGGTTCGTCGATCGTAAATGAGCCTCTTTCGATCTTCTCGATTTTCCCTTTGATACCGTGAGGAACCATGATTTTATGCTTGATGATCTTAGTTTCGTCGACATAGCCGATTACATCACCAGCACTGACCTCATCCCCGATTTCACTTATAGGTTCGAACCACCATTTTTTCTCATGATCCAATGCGGGCAATTGGATACCCCGGCCTAGGAAATTACTTTGAGTTACTTCCATAAATGTATCTAAAGGCCGTTGGATACCATCAAACATTTGAGCGATGATCCCTGGTCCAAGTTCGACTGACAATGCTTCACCAGTCGATCGAACGGGTTCTCCAGGACCAATGCCTGAAGTTTCTTCGTAAACCTGAATCGATGCGACATCGCCACGCATCTCGATAATTTCACCGATGACTCCTAAATCTCCCACTAAACACATGTCTTGGATACTTGCATCCGACATATTTTCTGCCATAACGAGAGGACCGGAGACTTTTATGATTTTTCCAATTTGCAAATGATTATCTCCTTTTTCTATTATAAGATATTTTGTCCAACTGCTTTTTCTACACTCTTTTGTATCTCAGCAATCCCGATCCCCAAAGATCCTTGATGATTTGGGATCAAGATGATTGCTGGTGTCAACTGTCCTTTATAGCGTTCGATCGTTTCAGGGATTTCCTTTGCGCACTGCTCCGTTAAATAAATGACCCCATATCCTTGTTTAGCCATCTCATCAACAGCGTGTCTGATCTCCTGCTTCGTAGCACTATTTCGAACATCGAATCCAAATAATTTGAATGGCAAGACAGAATCTTTATCGCCCACTACACCTATTTTATGCGTCATAGACTTGTCTCATCCTTTCTTTTAACTGTTCGATCGAAAAATGATTTCTTTTACCAATGATCAACAGTCGAAGATTCTTGCATTCTACTTCTTTCGCGTTCATAAAGGCCAATAGAGGTAAAGGTCCAAAAGCTTGGGTCTGAGCAATTTGATAATAAGAACTTAAATAGTCATCTTTCAGTTGCTCTAACCTCACCAAATCGATCGTTCCATCCTGTATTATCGGTTTTAATAACTCACTATAATTTGTAGATTGTAAAAATTGAATATACGATTCGAGATTACTATGCACAAAAGACAAGAAACTTTCCTTCGCAATCTCTCCTGAGCTAGAGATGACTGTGGTCATGAATCCAAGAGATTGTTGCTGTAGGATTCCTCTTGCCATAGTTGTAATATTCGTCAAATCAATGAAAGCGATGATTTCTTCTAGTAACTCTTGATAGCCAAGTTTTTCCCCTAACCTACGCTGTTCTGTCAGAAAACATCGATCATAAATGACATCTATTCCCTGCAAAACAGAAGAGGCATCAAAATATTCTCGAACTTCTTTGATACAAGTCATCAGGTTACTTGGTAAGACAGACGATGCTTGTGTATGGATCGCATCTTTTACTTCCTCAAGTGTATAGAACCCATCATCAATGAA
This sequence comes from Enterococcus sp. VV15, assembly GCF_005236045.1. Lineage (NCBI taxonomy): Bacteria > Bacillati > Bacillota > Bacilli > Lactobacillales > Enterococcaceae > Enterococcus > Enterococcus sp. VV15. The sequence continues at coordinate 108,353 of NZ_QPTY01000001.1, read as the reverse complement.
CAGATGGTCTAAATCTTTTCCAGTCATCTCTGACTTCGTCAACACCTTCAAATTATGAAATGTATAACGCATCGTGTAGATCCAAACAATTTCTGGTTCTGGGGAAGACTCTTTCAACCATTTGAATAACTCGCTTCGTTCTTTTGCAAGGTTGTCTTCAAAATCATACTCAAATCCTTCGTGGATATAGGGACTGTAGATCGTGGTCTTTAAAATCTCTCCAACACCTTCGATTGAATCAACTTGAAGCATTCGGTCAAAAGTCTCTTTAGAGATCAATTCCAGTTCTCTGCCACGTATCAAGGGATTCAATTCATGGTACTCCATTCGTCATCCCTCCTTAATCAAATAATTGTTGAGCAATTTCAAAGCGCATCGTTTCTTCTACTTCTCTTATTAAATTACGGTACAAAAAGTTATACTGTACGCCTTGATCATCGATCAAAAAACCAGCTTGCTTTTCAATCACTTCTTCATCCAATACCAATTCAAAGGGAAGTTCATTATTCCACTTATCGATCAATTCTAAAGAAACATGATCCACTGTTTTTTCGCCTAAAATCAAACGAACTTGTCCCGTCAAAGTCAATGTATGAAGCATTTCTGTCATCAAATCGATTTGCGCTTCTTTAGGTTGGCCTTCCAGTTGAGTAGTAGCTTCTGTAAATAACCGTTGTAAAAAATTTTGCTTCTCATTCAACGTCTGTTGTCGACTTTCTACTTGCTGCCTATTTCTCAATTGGCGGTAATTTCGCTCAATGCCTTCTAATTGCCTTGCTTTTTGTTTTTGAAAGTCATTTTCTAATTTTAATCGCTTCGTTTCAAATTCTTGCTCGATTTCATTTCGTTTCGTCGCTTCGAGAAGTGTTCGTTCTTCTTGCGCTGTTTTATTCATCTGCGTGATGATTTTATCAATAGCGTCCACTGGGCTTCCTCCTTATGAATCTTAAGCATTTAGAACAAGTAAGAAAGAAATAACGAATCCTAGGATAGCATATGTCTCTACCATCGCCGCATAAATGATCCCTTTCGTTGCGTGTTCTGGTTTTTTCGCTAAGATTTGAATACCAGCAGCGGCAACTTTCCCTTGAGCGATACCAGAAAATAGGCCCGTAAACGCGATTGGTAAAGAGGCACCTAAAAAATTAAGTCCTTGAACAACTGTCATATCGTTTCCCAAATTGATGAAGATCAAAAAGGCAATAACAAATCCGTAAAGTCCCTGTGTCCCTGGAAGCAACTGTAAAATCAGTGCTTGACCAAATTTTTCCGGTTGGCTTGTCGTCAAAGCTGCTGCAGCTTCCCCTGTCATACCAACTCCTTTAGCAGATCCAATCCCTGAAAAAATCGTTGCTGTTGCCATCGCTAATACCGCAAATACCATTCCACCGTTTTGACTAATCAAATAATCCATCATTGTTTCAAATTCCTCCAATTATATCTATTTTTTCTTATGATTGATGTTGACGTATTTCTCCGCTGTTTTGAACGGTTTGAAGGCACGTCCACCTCCACTATAAAATTTCCCGAAAAATTCAACGTATTGTAATCTTGCGCCATGAACATATGCACTTAAAAGTGTCAAAAACATATTAAGGGCATGAAGCGCAATGATCAGGATGATCCCCAAACTAAAACGTGCAGCGGGCGGCATGAATGCCACTAACATATTGAACGCAGCACCGATGCTCCCTCCAGATATTCCTAAAGCCATCAAACGAGTGTAACTGACCAAATCTCCGATATATCCGGTCAAGCCATACAAGTTATAGGCACCCTTCGCCATCCCCTTGACTTTCGATGAAGATTGAAAAATAGGAATGATCAGGATGCACAATGCGGAAAGAACTGCTAATCCGATTCCTAGGTAAACAAATGCTTGATTCTTTAAGACCATCATGCCTAACAAAACAAAGATGATCCCCATCAAAATCCCTTGCCAAGCGAAACCTTCATTGATCGCATCAATATACGCTTTACGTTTCATGTTTTCCTTTGCTGCAATAAATAATCCAACTAGTATTTGGATCAAGCCAAAGATGACAGACAAGATCAAGATCGTATTGACATCGTTGGTCGTTGATAATATCGGAAACGGTAAATGGATACCAACTATCTCTTTTGGTAGCTCGTTTCCAAAGAAGGAACTATAGATGAATCCCCAAATAATTGAAGGGACCGCTAAAATCTCAAAAAATTTAGCAAATCGCTGCATACTACGAGGCAATACGATGAATCTTTGGACAAGAAAAGCGCCTAGAAACATCAGTAATCCATACCCGATATCAGCCACCATCATCCCGAAAAAGACTAGATAAAATGGGGTCATCCATGGCGTAGGATCTACCTCTTCATACTTTGGCAAACTGTACATCTCCGTCAACATTTCAAATGGTGCTACGATTGGATGATTTTTCAGTTTAGTTGGTACTTCTTCCGCTATTTCGTTCACCGTTGGTTCTTCAAAACTCACATATACTTCTTCTGCCAAATATTCTTGTTGCAACAAATGGATAAAATCTTCTTTTTCTTCACTATCTATCCAACCTTGCACAATGATCAAGTATGGTGAGCGGACCAGTCGATTCGTGATTGCTACTCGCTCCGCTCTAGCCAAAAGGATTTCTTCTGTCCATTCAAATTCAACAATATAGCCGCTGCAACTAGCAATTTCAGAAGCAAGCTTCTTTTGTTGCTTACTGATTTCAGTTAGTTGTTTCTTTGCAACATTTAGCTGTTGGCGCGGACTATTTTCGTATTTATACTCTTCTTTGACGAACCCATAACGACTAGTGATATCATCTACAGCTTGTATCTTGTTTTGCAAAACGATATAAGCAAAATAGACCGTTGTTTGTGTCGCGTTGACTTCCTCAAGATAGATATCTTGTATCTTTGCCAGTTCTTCCTTGAAGGCTTCGGCATTGGCTGCACTGACTGTTCCGATGACGAATGACGTAACCTGACTAAGAAAAGCAGAAGGTGCCGCATCAAGATTTTGCCAGTTATTCAACCATTCTTCTTCGCTTTCTAACTGATCACGTTCATTTATCAATTGTTCCCATCGTTCTTTCAGTGAGAGTACTTCATTTAATTTCCTTTGAAACGCCTCTTCAGAGTAATCTCTTTCCAATTCTTGTAAAGAGAGTTCCCGTCTTTTTAGATGTCTTTTTTTCTGTCCTTTTTCCCCGTGATGTTCAATAAATTGAATCGCTGTTCTTATTTCTGATAGTTCACTTGTCAAAACGGCTACCTTAGATTCTTTGTCGATCGTAGCTGTTTCAGGGAAATATTTTTCTACCCATTCATTATTCTCAGATTCTTGAAAAAGGTCACGAATTTCAACAGCATGCATTCCTTGGACAGCTTGCAGGATCTGCTCTTGATTTTTCTTATCTGAAATGAGAGTCACTTTTTCCATCTTAGTGACGGCCATATGTCTGTATCACCCTTTCGATAATCGCCGCGATTGCTTGTTCTTGATGTGTCTGATATTGCTCAAGCAAGCGTTCCCGAAGTTCTTTTTCAGTTGCCTTCAACTGCGCTTTTTGTTCTGCAGTTTGTTTTTCTTCCAAACTGATTTTCTCCTCGATCAACTGCGCTAACTGTTGCCGATGTTTTTCTTCTATTGCTGCTAATTCTTTTTCTTTTGACTCAGAATAATTATTTAATTCTTCGTTTAATTTGACCAACGATTGTTGATTTTTTTGTTCCGCTTCTTGTATCTTCTCTAGAGCCTCTAGCAAAATTCACACATCCTTTCTGTTAAAAAAAAGGGCACATGCTTTCTTTTTCATTGAAAGTATGTACCCTTTTAAGATAACTGTTTAAAATCAGGCACTTTCAAAAAACGTTCTTCTCACCCCTTGAAGAACTAGATCCTTGAAGCTTGCGCCCAACCTTTTTTATTCGTACTTTAATTAAAGTATAACAAAATATGAATAGAATTCAACAGCGTTCTATCATTCTCTTTGTAAAAAACTATTTTTTCAAAGGGACGAACGACAAATTAAGTTTTTTCTTCATATATACAAAGTGTTTTAAAATTTTTTAAATTACTGATAGAATATGTCTAATTTATTATTGGGAGGAATTTTTATGTCACCTATCATTGGAATTGCCGGTAATCAGTTGATCAGAGCAACTGATACCTTTCAGGGAAACCAAGTAACCTATACACCTCAAGGATTTGTCAATGCTGTCCAGCAGGGTGGCGGACTACCCATGATCTTGCCGATCTCTGAACCTAGCAATGCATCTTCTTACATCCGGAAGATCGACAAGCTGATCCTTGCAGGCGGACAAGATGTTTCACCTCAACTTTATCATGAAGCTCCGCATCCTAAACTAATGGAAACGAATCTACAAAGAGATCATTTTGAAGAAGTATTGATCAAAGAAGCACTAAAACAAAAGAAACCGATCCTGGCTGTTTGTCGTGGCATGCAACTTTTGAATGTCGCCCTTGGAGGAAGCTTATACCAAGACCTATCTCTATATTCCGACTGGTCTGTCAAACACGATCAATTTCCGACTGAGCCACAATTTGCCACTCATGAAGTCACTATTCTTACGGATACGACATTAAATAAATTTCTTACTACATCGTATTTTGTAAATTCGTACCATCATCAAGCAGTAAAAGAATTGGCCCCTGATTTAAAAACTACTGCTCTTTCACCAGATGGCCTGATTGAAGGCGTGGAAAGTACAGAACTAAAACTATTAGGTGTCCAATGGCATCCAGAGCTTACTCACCGCACAAATCCACTTGATCAGCAGCTATTCACCTATTTTGTGCAAGAATATTAATGCAATATGATACGCAGATCACTTGAATCTATCAGTCTTCCGCGTATTTTTTTATTGTTTACGTTGATAGGCCAACAAACGTTTCAATTGGTTGACTTGTTGTTGTAACTCTATGCCTTTGGATGTATCTCGGTTAAATTTTCTAGGTAGTTGTTGATCGATCACTTTCTTGACATCTGCTTGATTACTCGTTTTTTTTAATTGTTGTTCAATACCAAGGAAGGGGTAATGGGTAACGATTTGAAAGCCATAAGAGTTACACAATAGCGAATAACCAGCAATCCCAGTCGTTTTTTGATACGCCTTCGATAATCCACCATCAATCACAAAGACGGTACCATTGGCTCTGATCGGTGATTCTCCTTTTTTGACTTTGACCGGAGTATGACCGTTGATGATGACTGATCCATTTTCTTCTACACCAAATTCTTTAAGAACTTTCTTGCTGAACCATTCCTCGTTTCTTAAAGTATAATAAGGATTTCTTTTCTCTATATGAGTTTCCTTTTCAGTTAGGAAATAACGTTCAAATGTTGCCATCTTACTTTTCCCAAAGAGCGGCGAAAATGGACCTATCCAAGCATACCAAATCAAATCTGTTGCCAGATCATCTTTCACAGTAATCTTTTTCGCACTAGTTCGGATTTGCTTTTCAAAGAAATCCAATAATTCTTTTCCAGAATAACTTTTATTTTCTAAAGATAATGACAGGAAGCCACCTTCTTGATCGATCGGTATACATCCATGGAACAAAAGATGCTGATTATATGTCAGATACATTGATCCTTTGGTCAATAAAAATTCCATATGCTTCTTCATTCTCAAAGAATGTTGAAATGAGTACATCAAGCTATCGATCACTTGTCTTTCTTCTAGCAACAATTGATTCGGCTTCTTTGGATCAATCGTTTGAAAGCAAGCGCCATTGATCGTATGAATCGTTCCATCTAACTTGATCGTGTTGTGAGAATAGTCGATTTGAGTCAATAAATCTCGTTGGGTCATCTCAAACTCTGGTCGTCGTTCCAATATTTGTGACTCCACTTTAAATTGCATGATTGCAAGTGCCTGATGGATCTTCTCCATTTCTTTTCGTTCTCTTGTTGTTAACTCCTCATGATTTTTTGGTGTAAACAGAGGATTTTCATCATAATTATCATTTGAAAAAGAAGCTAGAATACGGAAGTTCAAGCCATATTCTTTCTCCAAATCAAATAAATAGTTGTACCGAGCGGCAATCCTTAACAGTGTCAACAAGCAGGCTTCCGAACCACAATAAGCGCCAAGCCATAAAAGATCGTGGTTTCCCCATTGGATATCGATAGATGAGAATTTCATCAGTCGATCCATCACTTTTGCAGCTTGGGTACCTCGATCAAAGATATCTCCAACAATATGGACATGATCAATGACCATTGTTTGGATCGTCTGTGCCAATTTTTTCAAAAAACGCTGTTCTTCACCCATCAACGTCAATTGATCAATGATTTTTTTGACATACTCTTTTTTGCCGGCAACTCGGTCATCGATATACAATAGTTCCTCGATGATGTAACTATACTCTTTAGGCAGTCCTTTTCGAACTTTTGAACGTGTATACTTTACAGAAGTAAAACGTAACAATTCGATCAATTGATGGATCAGCTGTGATTTGTCTTGCTTTTCGTACCATTCAGTTGTGACTGTATATTCTGGATATGCAACAAAGATCGTCAGTTGTTTGATGTCTTCTTCATCCAAAGAATCACGAAACAACTCTTTGATTTTTTCTTTTAAATTTCCTGAACCAATACGCAAAATATGATCGAACGCTGGAAATTCTCCATGGATATCACTTAAAAACAGCTCTGTCCCTTTCGGAAGCTGCAAGATTGCCTCCAGATTAATGATCTCTGTGATCACATCTTCCATTGTAGGAAATTTTTCTGACAATAACTCTAAATATTGATCCATTCTAAGACCTCCAGATTGGTATACTTAAAATTATAGTGAATATAAGCGCTTTTTTCAATATTAAAATCTCAATTCATCTCGGATCAAAAAAATATTGGTCTATCTATAAAAAGAAACGAATGTGGGACAAATCTAAAAATCAGGTTTGCTATAGATCATAATTCCGAATAAAAGGCACCCAAAAGTCAGTTTTTTCGGAAATTTCAAAAAAAAAACGAGCAATACAAAAAGCGTATTGTTCGTTTTTTTCTCCAATTTCTCAAACCTAAACGACTTCGACCTCGTTTCATCATCTTCGTTTTGTGTTACGCTTTTTTGCGTTCATTTCTCATGATCGATATCGATTGTTTCAATGAACTCCATAGTCCACCCTCGCTATAAACAAGCACATTGGATTTGTACATATTTGCAGAAAGAAACATTAAAACAAAAGTGACTACGATCAATATGACAAGTGAAACCATCGCTCCACTCACATCAACCGTTTCATTCGCTAAACGAACAGGCATGATGTAAGAAGAAAGGAATGGAATATAAGAGGTGATACGAATGACGATATTATTAGGATCAGACGCACCTAAGATCAGACCTAACATATATCCACCTAGCGATAGATAGGTGACAGGTAAAATCGCCTTTGCTGTATCTTCTGCTTTATTCACTAATGATCCGCATAGTGCTGCTAGAACAGCGAATATCAAGATACCAAAAAACATAAATAGCAATGAATACCATAGGAATGGTCCAAAAATACTATCTAAAGAAATCCCATCTAAAGTATTTTTCACGATATCCATATTTTTGAATTGATTAAATCCGATGCCAAAAATCACGCCATATAATGCCATTTGTGTCACAGCAACAAGCAAAACGCCTGTCAATTTGCCATAGAAATGTTTTTGAGCCGTTGTACTAGATAAGATCACTTCCATGATACGCGTACCCTTTTCAGAAGCAATCTCCTGTGCAATGATTTGTGCATACGTTAAGATAATGATGAACAAGATGATCGTTGCGACATAGCTAACTACATATTGTACATCAGAATTGTCTTCTCCCACAGTCATCTTTCCTTGATCGTTGAAACTGACTTTTTGTCGGGAAAAACTTGCTGGCTGACTAAGACTTGCTACTTCTTCTGGCGAAACGCCCAGCGTACTTGCTCTGAGCATCGATTGCACACCCGTAAGTTGTTGTTGGATAAGTAACTGTGTACTTTGACCTAATGAATTTTCGCTATAGAGTTTCCCTTTGACCTCCTCGTTGGCTACCGAAACGGTCATATAGGCATCGATTTTTTCATCTGCCAATTCTTTTTGTGCCTTTTCTGTCGAATCGATTGCTTTAAACTCAAAATCATCTGTTTTCACTTGACTTAGTTGTTGTGTCAACTGCGGATCATCTGATAGGACCCCAATTTTATTGACCTCACTATTTTGTTGCGCAAAATTCCCTGCAACGTAAATGACCCCCATCATAATAAATGGAACTAAGATCATGATCAAAAAAGAAATAGATTTGATATTTTTTAAATAGACATCTTTTGTAATGATCCAAAATTTACGCATCCATCTCACCTGCTTTCATTTTGAAGATCTCTTCCAAAGTAGGCGGTTGCTGATTGAACATCGGAATGTAGCCAAACTGAGTTGCTCGCGTGAAAATCTCTTTCCCTGCATCTGGATCTTCTAATGTGACTTCCAATGTTTGGTCTTCATGAAGGACCACATGTTTAACTCCTTCAATTTCAGCTACGTCTTGTTGTGTCAGATCAGATTCTAAAAATACTTTTGTCCGACCAAAAGATTCTCTGATTTCATGTACTTTTCCATCTAAAACCATTTTCCCATTTCGCAACATGATCAAATGATCACAGATTTTTTCAACATTATCCATATTATGACTTGAGAAGATCACACAAGAACCCTTCTCTTTTAATTCAATGATCCCATCTTTCAATAGTTCTGCGTTTACTGGATCCAATCCGCTAAATGGTTCATCTAGTATTATCAGCTTGGGTTCATGGATCAACGTGGCAATCAACTGTACCTTTTGCTGATTTCCTTTTGATAGAGATTTGACTTTATCTGTTTTCTTGCCTTTTACTTGGAATTTTTCCATCCAAAAATCGATTTTCGGTTCAATTTCTTTTTTTGATTTTCCTCGTAATTCCGCAAAATACACCAGTTGATCTTGGATCGTCACTTTTGGATATAATCCTCGTTCTTCAGGCAGATACCCAATGATATCGTAATCTTTTTCTCCTAAATGATGACCATTCCATAATACTTCCCCTTGATCTTGTGTCAAAAAATCTAAAATCAGTCGAAACGTCGTGGTTTTTCCCGCCCCGTTTTGTCCGATCAATCCCATGATCTTTCCATCTGGAATCTGAAATGATACATGGTCAACAGCTGTGTAGTTCCCAAAAGTCTTTACCAGATCTTTAACTTCTAACATCGTTTCACTCCTTAGCCACTAGTATATTTCTTCAAAAAATAAATCGCATACATTCGTAAGAATAGAACAAGAGGGGAACCTGACGTTTAAGAAGAAATCCTCCCTATTGTACCGAAACGATTGTTGGCTATCATTTTTCTCATAAAAAAATCATAGGACACTTTACATTGTTTGTAAAGCGTCCTATGTTAGTTTTCATGTAATTTGTCAAAAACATTTTGTGCGACATTTTTAGGTAAGCCGATTTGTTGAAGTTCTTCGACTGTTGCTGCTGTAATATTTTTAAGAGATTTGAATTCTTTCAAAAGAGTTTTTTTCCGTTTTGGTCCTAATCCTTCGATTTCATCTAAGCGAGAAGCAAAACTATTTTTACTTCGAAGTTGTCGGTGAAACGTGATTGCAAATCGATGGACTTCATCTTGTACTCGTTGCAATAAAAAGAACTCAGGTGAATTTCTTTCTAATGGAACGACAGCTAGATCTGAACCAAAAAGTAATTCATTCGTTTTATGCTTTTCATTTTTGGCCATTCCTGCTACGGGAATATCGATACCTAACTGGTTCTCCAACACATCTTTTGCAACATCGACTTGCCCTTTCCCCCCATCGATCAAGATCAAATCAGGTAAAGGTAAGCCTTCGCGGATCACACGTGCATACCGACGATAGATAACTTCCCTCATGGAGGCATAGTCATCAGGTCCCTTCACTGTTTTGATCTTATATTTGCGGTATTCCTTTTTTGCTGGTTTCCCGTCAATAAATACGACCATCGCAGCGACTGGATTTGTTCCCATGATATTTGAATTATCGAAAGATTCGATACGCGTTGGTGTAGGGATGTTCATTGCATTACCTAACCGTTCCACGGCGCCAATCGTTCGCTCCTGTTTTCGTGCAATCAGATCAAATCGTTCATTTAAGGCAACCGCTGCATTTTTATTGGCAAGTTCCACTAGTTTTTTCTTTTCGCCTCTTTTTGGCTGTAACACTTTGGTATCTAATAGAGCTTCCACGCTTAATTGGTCGATCGTATCAGGGATCAAGACTTCTTTGGGGATGAAATGTTCATTTTCTTGATAGAATTGACCGATATACGTTAAAAAGTCTTCTTCTGCTTCATTATAAAAAGGAAAAATAGAAACGTCACGTTCGATCAATTTTCCTTGTCTCACAAAAAATACTTGGACACACATCCACCCTTTATCGATGGCATAACCAAATACATCTCGATCCACTAAATCGGTATTCGTCATTTTCTGTCTTGTCATGATCGTTTCGATTGCTCGAATCTGATCGCGGTATTCTGCGGCTTTTTCAAATTCCATATTTTCGGCAGCCTGTATCATTTTTTGGTGGATCTCTGACTCGACTTTTTCATGCCCCCCGTTTAGAAACCCTTTTACTTCATCGACGATTTTCGTGTATACCTTAGGATCGACATTAAAGTAATACGGACATAAACATTGGCCTAAATGATAATACAAACATGGTTCTTTTGTTTGACTTGGCTTACATTTGCGTAAAGGAAACAACCGATCAAGTATTTTCTTTGTTTCATTCGCAGCCCCTACATCGGGATAAGGTCCAAAATAAAAAGCTTTATCCTTCAATACCTTACGTGTGATCACTAAACGTGGATATTTTTCATTGGTGATTTTTAAAAAAGGATACGTCTTGTCATCCTTTAGCATGATATTATATTTAGGATCGTTTTTCTTGATCAAGTTGATTTCTAAAAGCAAGGCTTCGATATTTGATTCAGTCACGATATATTCAAAGTCTACGATCTCACTAACTAATCGTTCTGTTTTGGTATTGTGGCTACCTGTAAAATAAGAACGGACACGATTCTTTAGGATTTTTGCTTTTCCCACATAAATGATCGTTCCATTTTTATCTTTCATCAAATAGCAGCCTGGTTGATCAGGAAGTAAAGCTAATTTGTTTTTGATACGTTCATTCATTGTATACTTCCTTTCAGATTTCATTGTATTCATTATAACATGATTGATAAATTCGTTGTTTCACTGTCATTTATTTTGACAATAAATTAAATTTTACAAGTATCGTCTGCATTATGACACTGCGCAAAAAGAGGAGGGCGAGACAAAAGTAAACATCACTTTTTGTCTCACCCTCTGAATTCGAATTAACGATCTTTTTTAACCCCTATAACTAGTTTTCATGACCTTGTAAATAAGATTGTTTATTTTATAGATATTGGCTGATCATTTGACGTAATTGTTCTTTCGTATGAACACCAATCGCTTTTTCAACTACTTGTCCATCTTTTTTCAACAATAACGTTGGAATACTCATGATCCCAAACTCTTGTGGTGTTTGCGGATTTTCATCTACATCCATTTTTACGATTCTGAATTCATCTTCATCGTATTCTTCTGCTAATTGATCTAAAATTGGTGCTTGCATGCGACAAGGTCCACACCAAGTTGCCCAAAAGTCAACCAATACTAAGCCTTTGTCTGTTTCTTCGTTAAATGTCGTATCTGTAACTACTTGTGACATATAAAAGACCTCCATTTTTTAGTCTGATGGTATTATAGCATTTTTCTTTTCCAGAAACGAGCATTCTGCTTACATTAAGTAAGTTTTATTTAAACTTAACGGTCGTTGCTCCATTCCCACCTTGATTAGCGGGAGCAAATTCATAGCTTTTTACACTTCGATGATTTTTTAGATAGTCCGTGATCCCTTTGCGTAGTGCTCCTGTTCCTTTACCATGGACAATAGTGACTTGAGGATACCCAGCCAAGATTGCTGCATCAAGGTATTGATCCACTTCAGTCAGTGCTTCTTCATAACGTTTTCCACGAAGATCTAGTTGATTCGCCACATGACTGGCAGATTCTGATCTTACTGTATGCACCACTCTTTGTGTTGGTTCTTTTTGCGGAGCTACTGGCATCAATTCACTTTCAGAAACATTCATCTTCAAGATACCGATCTCCACTTGCCATTCATCCCCGTTTTTACGTAACAAGGTTCCTCGCTGACCATAAGTCGTTACAAGAACTTCATCTCCAGGTTTGAGCATCTTTTGTTCCTTCGCTTTTTTCAATACTTTATTTTTCTTCAATTGTTCTTCTTGGTGTAAGTTTGCTAATTGTGTTTTCGCATCAATCAATTGATGCTCTTTCACATTTCCTTGTCCGATCTGTTGTTGCATTTTCCGAATATCTGCGATGATGTGATCGGCTTTTTCTTCTGCTTCCGCTACCAGATCATTTGCTTTCTTTTTCGCTTTTTCTAGTTCTTTTTCCCGTTCTTCAAAGAAATAACTATACGCATCTTTTAGATTTTCATACAAACTCTGTGCCTCATCAACATAATGACGCATTTCCAAGTATTCTGTTTCAGCCATTTTACGACGACTTTCTAAATCAGAAATCATTTCATTCAAATCTTGGCTTTCATCATTCATCAATTGTTTTGCTTCATTGATCACATCTTGATCTAGTCCTAACCGACTCGAGATCTCAAATGCATTGCTTCGACCTGGAACACCGATCAGCAAGCGATATGTTGGGCTCAATGTATCCACATCAAACTCCATACTTGCATTAATCGTATTGGCACGATTATAACCGTACACTTTCAACTCTGGATAATGAGTCGTTGCCATGACATAAGCTGATTTTTTCCCTAGATCATCTAGGATAGCGATAGCTAATGCTGCTCCTTCTTGCGGGTCTGTTCCGGCACCTAACTCATCAAATAAAACTAAACTTTTTTCGTTTACTTTTGCTAAGATATCCACTGTATTGGTCATATGAGAAGAAAAAGTCGATAAACTTTGTTCGATCGACTGCTCATCTCCGATATCGGCAAATACTTCTTCAAAAATTCCGATCTGACTATCTTCACCTACAGGGATCGGCAGTCCAGCCTGCCCCATCAATTGAAGTAAGCCAAGCGTTTTTAACGTGATGGTTTTCCCACCTGTATTTGGACCAGTGATGACGATTGCTTGATAATTCTCACCGATCGTAATGTCATTAGCCACAACTTTCTCTTGGTCAATCAATGGATGCCGTGCTTGTTTGAGCACAACATGATTCTCTTCGCTGATTGTCGGAACAATTGCTTTTAATTCTTTCCCAAAACGAGCTTTGGCATTCATTATATCCATTTTTCCAATAACATATGCGTTATGGATGATCTCATGACGATGAGGAACAAGCTCTGCTGACAATTCACTTAATATTCTTTGGACCTCATTACGTTCGGCAATCTGGTACTGTCTTAACCGGTTGTTCAAGTCAACGATTTGTTTTGGCTCAACAAATAAAGTTTGACCAGAAGCACTTTGGTCATGGACTACGCCACCAAACACACCGCGATATTCTTGTTTTACTGGGATAACATAGCGATCATTTCGCATCGTGATGATTGCATCACTCAAATATTTTGCGTTTTTCCCTCGAATGATGCCATCTAATTGCTCTCTAACCGTTTGTTCGCTGCGACGAATGTTTTGACGAATACTTTTTAGTTCTGGTGAAGCATCATCTGTCACTCTGCCATCTTCATCGATTGCTTCTTTTAATCGACGGCTTAAAACCGGGATCGTAACTAGCTGGTCAGCCCAAAAATACAAACGATAAAAGTCGATTTCGCTGTCGGCTAGATCATCAATGAATCGTTTCAATTCACTAGTTGTTGATAACACACGAGAAACTTCCGCTAATTCAACCCCATTCAAATCTGCACCGATTTCGATCCGTTTCATATGTGGTCGGATATTTTCCAATTTTGGTATCGGGATGCCTCCACGTAAACGTTGGACTTTCAATCCATCCTCTGTTTCAGCCAACCAATCCGTGATGTGTTCTTTCTGATTAACGGGAACTAATTTCACTAGTTCTTCTTGTCCTTGAGCTGTCACTAAATATTGACGAACAAGTTGTTTTACTTTTTCAAATTCTAATGTTTCAAGGATTCGGTTATTCACTTTATCACCTTATCTTTCACTAAAAAAAGTTGTAACTCTTCGCATCAGCTCTTTCGCTTCTGCCGTCCTGTCACAACCTCTTTTCAATCGTTTTGTTTCATCAATCCTATTGATTGATGATATTCGTTACCCATAGATCATGGATTTTGTCACTCAATAGCGGTGTCTTCTCAACAATAAAGCGTGCAAGACTATTCCCACTAAATTGATTTTGGATAAAATCTACTGGAACAAGAGTCAATAAGCTCAAAAGCAAGAAAATCGTCACATAAGCAACCACAACAGACAGCACACCGCCTGCTAGCCAATCTAATTGCCTCAATACAGGGACATAGGTCAAACTGTGAGCAAAAATCCCGATGAAGCGAGTGATCAACGCACCCGCCAATAGAATCAGCAAGAAGGCCACCCCTGCATAAAAAGCCTCATCTAATCTAAAAGAGATTGCTTGATCAAAAAAGACCATTTTAGATGTAGAAGTCACTGCTGGATAAGGAATATATAACTCTAAATGATCCCCTAACTGTTTGTAAAAATGCTGGGCCGCAAAAAACGATAGTACATAGCCTATCGTATAAACCACTTGCATAGCAAAACCTCGCCTAGCCCCTGAAAAAAACGCAATCAGCAAAATAAATAAAATCAATAAACTTAACATGCCACGTTCCTTTCTCCTCGTTAATTTGAAGATTTTTGTTTGATTTGGCCTTTTCTTTTTTCATTCAAGATTTGTTGTGCTTCCATATGATTTTTGATTTCACGGTCAGGTTGTCCGTTTTCTTTCAAAACTTCTCGAGCTTCATTCTCAATTGCTTCGATCCGTTTGATACGGTTCTCCATTTCGGTAAATTTAATCATTTTTTTCTTTAAGTTTGCCACTTCTTTTTCAAGTTCTAAATTTTTTTCTTGTTTTTTCAATTGATCCGAGAGCGCATTGACAGCCATCAAAATAGCTGCTTGTTCGTTATCGATTTGAGGTGACAATTCCTTCAATTCTGCTAATTGTTCATTGATCAAATTTGTCACGATATCCATGTGATGTTTCGTTTCACGTCCAATGATCGTGTAAGTTTGGTCGGCAATCACTGCTTTATAGCGTGTTTTTTCGTGCGCCATCCGAATCATTTCCCCCTATTGATAAAATTATTATCTAGTGTACCATGAAGTTAATGATTTAACAGCTGTACACACATTTCTTTAATTTACTTTATCATTATATGATAAACTAAAAAAAAATGCTATGTCTCCTACTATTCTTATGTTTAGAATGTATGGAGGTCAAACTATTTTGGACAATGTCAATAAATTGGAGGCACCATGAGTAACGTAATCATAAAAACAACTGCTAAACAGATCGAAAAAATGAAACAAGCTTATTCAACTTTTTTATTACCAAAAAAAATTCCTTATACATCTTTTGTAGCCAAAAAAAACGGCACTACGATCACTGCTTATACTTCTGGAAAAGTCATGTTTCAAGGCACAAATGCAGAAAAAGAGGCTGGTCTTTGGGGTGAAGCTCCATCAGCAGCCAAAAAAAATAGTAAAAGTACTGATTTGCCACCTGATCTTCCTCATTTATCCGTCCTAGGAAGTGATGAAGTCGGCAATGGAAGTTACTTTGGCCCGCTGACCGTTTGTGCCGCATATGTCGACAAAACAAAACTTGATTTATTGAAAAAATTAGGTGTGCGCGATTCAAAAGAAATGAAAGATCCCCAGATCGTTCAATTAGCGAAGATACTAAAAGAAACTATACCCTATCAGCTACTTGTTTTATCCCCGAAGAAATACAATGAGATCCAGCCAAAGTATAATGCAGTTCGGATGAAGGTCGCTTTGCATAATCAAGCAATCCATTTGTTGTTGCAAAAAATAGCACCCACTAAACCTGATGCTATTTTGATCGATCAGTTCACACCAGAAGCAAACTTTAAAAAATATGTACAGTCAGAAAAAAATCAAATCCAAGAAAAACTTTATTTCGTTACTAAAGGGGAACAATACCATCTAGCTGTAGCAGCTGCCTCTATCATCAGTCGCGCGAGTTTTTTAGAAGAACTCGATAAAGAATCTGCAGAATTAGGGTTTATACTGCCTTCTGGTGCTGGCACAAAATCTGATCACGTAGCCGTTAAGATTTTACAAAAAGGCGGGTTACCTTTACTGGAAAATTACGCCAAACTTCACTTTGCCAATACAGAAAAAGCCAAAAGATTGATGGGCTAATCTTCACAAATCAAAGAGGTCGAGACAAAAATCGTTTAGGTTTGAGAAATTATAGAAAAAAAGAGGCTGGGACAGAAGTGTTCAACTCCGAGAAATAAGAAGGAATCAACGAAATTTGCTTTTCAAATTTTTGTGAATTTCGGCTTATTTTTCGGAGTTGCTTATGCTCCCACCGTTTATTCGTTTTTAAAGAATGAGACAAAAGTATTTCTTACTTTTGTCCCAGACTCGTTTTTTTAAGTACAGCATACGCAGCTGCTCAACCTTGAAGTTCAAAATAATCGCGTAACGCTTGAGTTAAACTTTCTGCTAGTTGTTGTTGATAGGAAGAAGTCGTCATTTCTACTAGATCAGCATCATTATTCATGTACCCCATCTCTACTAAGAGTGCAGGTTGGAGATTTTCCCGTAAGACCTGATAATTACCTGTTGCAATGCCTCTTGAGGCAAGCGGCAAATCGTCAAATGAATCCGAAACTGTCTGGGCTAATTTTTCGTTCTCTTGATAATAGTAGTACGTCGTGATTCCTGTTGCCTCATTGGCATACTCTGTAGAATCAGCATGCAGACTGATAAAAATATCCGCTTTTTTTGCTTCACTATACGTACAGATATCTCCTAGCTGTACAAATGTATCACTAGTTCGGGTAAGATAAACCGTAGCACCTGCTGCTTCAAGTTCTTTCTTTACTTTCTTAGCTGTACTCAAAGTAATCGTTTTTTCTTCTATTTCTTCGTTAGTACTCAACGCCCCTGTATCACTTCCTCCGTGACCTGGATCGATTACGATCACCGCATCAGATAAGTCTGTTGGGGTCTCCTGCACTGTTTGTTCCACTATGCTCCCATTTGTCAAAGCTAGATATCCCGTCATTCCGTCATTGGTGGTTACTTGATACGCATCATCTTTTTGGGTGAGATAAGTAGTAAGCTCCCCACCATTGACTACTGTTAATGGTGTTGTCAACGCAGCGTCTGCATATAGCGTGCTATCTTCTTTTCCAATTTTTACCATTGTTTTTGTTTCTGTCGAACTCGTTGTTGCAGCTTGCGTGACCTTTTCTTGACTAGTACTTGTTTCTTCTGCAGCTGTTTGTTTATCAAAAAAGTTGGATTCATTGCTCGCTATCACACCGAATAACCCAATAAAAAGAATCAGAATCACTTTCTTCATGTTCTTTCACCTCGTGAAGCAAACAATATGATGTTAAACTTAAAGACAACTTAAATTGAATTTTTAGTCAAAAAAGACACACGTATGAAGGAATTGTTTCATCCCTTCATCGTGTGCCTCACGATGATCCGCTGGTTGCTGTTAAATTTTTTGTTCAACACAACTATTCACTGATCACGCCGTGTAAATATAAGTCGATCAACTGTTCCACAGTCATGGACTTTTCAACAGAGTTACCTGCTTGTGTGATATATGGCGAGAGGATCAAAAAGAAATGTCTGGCTGCAATTTCTTGTGTGACATTTTCTCGAAGCGCTTCTCGGTTCTTTGAAAAAATGACTTCAAAAGGTTCACGATAATTTTGCTTCCATAACGCAAAAAGATGGTTTCTCGTTTCGCTTGAAATATTTTGTTTCAAATCATGGAGCATCATGAATAGATCGACCAAATGACTGTCAATCAAATACCTCGCCATCGCTGTCAATGTTTGCTGAAAGGTTACATCGCTTGTTTCTGAGATTTTTCTTAAATCTTGACCGACTGTCGTCAGATGTTCTTCAAGAACTGCTTTGTATAATTTTTCTTTATCACTAAAATAATGATACAAGTTCGGTTGAGTGATTCCGGCTCTCTGGGCTATCTCCCTAGTTGAAGTACCCAGATATCCCTTTGACATAAACAAGCGATTGGCTTCCTTCAAAATCTTTTCTTGCGTATCTTTATTGTAGCGATGAACCATATGCACACCCTCTTTTCAGGCTTAGTCTGTTTTTTCTTTAAAAACACCATCTTCCATCATAAAGACTTTATCACATTTGTCAATAAGTCTTGTATCATGTGTGACCATAATGATTGCTTTATTTTTTTCTTTTGACTCTTTTGCCAGTATATCGACTACTTCTCTCGCTTTTTCAGAATCTAAGCTAGCTGTAGGTTCATCCGCCAAAATGATTGAAGGATCGTTATACAAAGCCCTTGCAATCGCTACTCTTTGTCGTTCACCGCCCGACAGTTCTTCTGGGTATTTATTGACCAAACTGTCGACCCCTAGCTGTTCAAACAATTCGTTGGCTTTCTCTTGTCGTTTCTCATGTTTCACTTTATCCACCAAAATCAGCTGTTTTTTCACCGTTAGAAACGGAACCAAGTTTGAAGCTTGTAAAATGAAACCAATCTCTTTAAAACGAAGTTTCACCCGTTTACTTTCAGGTTGATTACTGAACTCTTCCCCATTGATCAGTACAGAGCCTTTACTAGGCGTCTGCAATCCACCAGCCATCGTTAAAAATGTACTCTTTCCTGATCCAGAAGGTCCAATGATTGCGACGAACTCGCCTTTTTCAATACGCACATTCGTTTTTTTCAGTGCGTGGACGATCTGATCGCCATCTTGAAAACTCTTTTCCACTTCTTTAAATTCAATTGCTGCCATTTTTATTTTCCTCCTATCCAATCGCCTTTAATGGATCGATTTTTACGATCGTCCGAACTGAGAATAGCGCGCCCAAAACAGCGACTACTAACATCAAGACACTGATCACTCCAAAGAAAAGCCAATTACTTTGGAAAGGTACGGTATCTGGTAACACCAAGGAAGTTCCTACTGTTCCCAACAATCCCAGAGCAACACCAAAAACTGAAAGTAAAAATGTTTGCGCTACTACCGAACGTGCAATAAAACCACCAGTAATCCCTTGCGCTTTTAGTACACCAAAAATATTGATTTTTTGCATCGTTAACACATAAATAAAAATACCAATCACGGTTGCTGCAATCACAATCAAAAAGCCGATCATAAAGCCAAAAGTCAAAACTTGTGCATTGTATCCAGGCAATTCATTGATGAATTTTGCAATACTGATTTTTTCGAGACCATCAGGCATTTTATCGACACTGCCCCTAACCACTACAGCATTGATTCGCGCATTTTCACTAGTATCTGTTTTTTCAAAACGAATCTCTTGATACGCATCAAGAGTCGTATATAAGACTGGTGAAACATTGAATTTGGCATTTTCTGTAAAACCTGTCAGCTTAAATGTCTTATCACTTCCAGAAAGTTTGACCGTATCACCAATCTTCAGTCCATATTCTTCCTTCAAACTGATATCCCCAACTGCTTCATCGTTTCCAGAAAATTCTTTTCCTTCCACAAGCTTCGGCATTAAGAATTGACTTGGATCGATACCAAAAAAACTCACATTGATCTTACCCGCATCTTTATTGTCCTTGCTAGTTACTACTCCAGGTGTTTGCGCTAAGTACGCAACTTCTCCACCTTTCACTTCTTCGGCTGTCTTTTTCGTGATCATCGACATCCAAAGATTTGTGTTAGAATCTTTGGATAAAACGATATAATCTGCTTCCCATTTATCCACTGCCGTACGATTATCTTGTGCCAACCCATAAGCTAATCCTGTTAAAAAAAAGACAAGGTAAGCAATCAAAAACATGACTCCAGCTACTAAAGCATAACGTAATTTTGAATGAACAATTTCATTTAATGCTAAAAACATCTAATTCCCCCTTAAAAAATGATCGATCGATAAATTTATTTTATCACTCGATAAATTTTCAAGGGAATATTATGCTCATGAAAAAAGAAGAATGTGGGACAAATCTAAAATTCAGGTTTGCTACAGACTCTCGAATAAACGGCGTCCAAAAGTCAGGCTTTTCGGAAATTTCAAAAAAAAGAGGCTGGGACAGAAGTTTTTCTTACTTTTGTCTTGATCTCTCTTTTCATGTACGACTATTGGCCGTAATATGCTGTTTTTCCATGTTTTCGATAATAGTGTTTATCTAATAAATATTGAGGTGTTCGAACAGTATTGCCATTCAGTTCTTCTGTTGCTTTTGCTAGCTGACAAATTTCATCCAATACAATCATATTTTCGACTGCTTTTTCTGGCGTAGCTCCAAAGGTAAACGGTCCATGACTAAAAACGAGGATACCTGGGATAGCTTGAGGACAGATTTCTTTCTCTTTGAAACATTCAATAATTACTTTCCCAGTATTTTCTTCATATTCTGTTTGCACTTCTGCTTCTAGCAATTGACGAGTACAAGGAATATCGCCATAAAAAGTATCTGCATGGGTCGTTCCATATACTGGCACTCCTCGTCCTGATTGAGCCCAAGCCACTGCGTGAGATGAATGTGTATGAACGATTGCTGAAATATCCTTGAACTGTTGGTATAACATGAGATGTGTGAATAGATCAGAGGATGGCTTCAATGAAAGTTTCTCAACCATTTTTCCTTGCAAATCGCACACGACCATATCTTCCGATTTTAATTCGTCATAAGCAACCCCACTTGGTTTAATTACAACGATTTTTAAATTACGATCAATTTCACTGACATTCCCCCACGTCAGTTTTACCAAGCCTTCTTCAGGAAGTCGCCGATTTGCTTGGTAAACTCTTTCTTTTATCTCTGCGATCTTTGTTTCATTCCACATGATATCCCGCCTCATTCAATTTTGGATAAAGATAATCTTTCGCTTCTTGTATTTCATTTTCATATCCAGCGTTTTCCCCACTCCACATTTCTATGAGAAATGCACCTTCATATCCCGAACGTTTAAGTACTTTTAATAAACCTAAAAAATCAACGCATCCTTTTCCGAATGGGACGTTTCGAAATTTACCTGTTGATTCTGTTGTAACGGGATAAGTATCTTTCAAGTGAATAGCCACAAGATGTTCCTTCCCTTTTTCCAATTCCATTGCCGGATCATTTTCTGACCAAGCAGACAAATTGCCTAAATCGGGATAGAGCTGTAAGAAAGGAGACGGGATTTGATTTTTTATTGCCATAAATTTCGTGACAGAATTTATAAAAGGATCATCCATGATTTCAATAGCTAAGATGATCCCATAACGAGATGCTTCTTGAACACTTTCAGTTAAGCATTCGATAAATCGTTCTCTAGATAATACAGATTTTTGTTCATAGTATACATCATAGCCTGCAAGCTGGATTATCTTTATGTTCAATCTATGGGCTAATCGAATAGCCTTTTTTATGATATTTTTAGCTTTATTTCGCTTTTTTTCGTCGTCCGAACCAAATGGAAATCTGCGATGTGCACTAAGACAAAGTGAATGGAGCCAAATTTCCGAAGCGAACAGCTTACTTTGTATCATTTTAATTTCTTCCTCAGACCAATCAAGTCGTGCCAACCGTTCGTCACTCTCATCAATTGATAATTCCATAAAATCAAAGCCAAGTTTTTTTACTAAAGCGAAACGCTCCGTCCAAGAAATATCTTGCGGTAACGCCTTCTCATAGATTCCTATAACAGCCATCACTTCACCCCCAAATACGAGCAATCTCAGTCTTAAATCGCTCTGCGGCTAAAAGTGGTTCTTTGGACGCAGTGATTCCTCGACCAACGATAAAACTGTAAATAGGCAGGTCTTTGAATAATGGTAATATCTCTGGAGATAGTCCACCTGTCACAGAAACTTTGAAACCTAATTCAACTAATCGTTCCACTTTTTCTAAGTCTTTTTCGCCCCATGATTCACCTGCAAGTAATGAATCTCTGCTTTGGTGATAAATAGCCTGTTCAATTCCAAGTTTGTGCCATTTTTCCGCTTGTTCAAATGTCCAATCTCCGTAAAATTCTATTTGTATTTGCTTAACCTGTGTTTGAGCTGCTTCCATGGTTGCTAAAGAAGCACAACAAATCACGGTCATCACATCTGCTCCAGCGTCTGCTACATTTCTTGCTACAGTTCTACCCGCATCTGCACATTTCGTATCCGCAACAATTTGCTTATCAGGAAATAACTCACGAATATAACGAATTGCTTTTTTTCCTTCTTGAAGACACAAAATCGTTCCAACTTCAATGGTATCCACTATTTTACCAACTTGATCAATGTCTTCTAGTGCTTCCGCTAATGAATTATGATCCAAAGCAATTTGCAAGTTTGGTTGCATCATTCTCCCTCCTCTTTCTTGTATTTTTTATATAAATTTGATGTTGAAAATTTTTCCTTGATCTCTTTTGCTGACATTACATTTTTGATTCCTATAACAAGGACTCCTCTTTTTTCTGCTTGTTTAAACATCGCTAAAAAATTTTGAGGTGTAAAAACTACATCATATTGACTAGCTGAACTTTTTCCTTCTGAAAGCGCACAATGATGGATTTTGATGATAGGAATTTTCAATTCTGCCATTGCTTTTTCTACACTACGCATCATCATTAGACTTGTTCCTGATCCATTTGCACAAGATACTAAAATTCTCATGTTTAGGTCCTCCAAAATCACTTATTTTTTTTGTCGATTTTCTTTGTACTGCTCATAATCAGCAACGATCATGAAATATCCTTCTGGATCTTTTCGGTATTGTAGTTGAGGAATGATCAATAAACCAAAGGCAACTAGTACTACACCGATATAACCAGCAAATTTCATGATTACTGTAATGAACGGCCACGCGGTTGCCCAATCAAACATGCCGATATACCCTCCGAATTTTGATAGCCCAATCCATGTAGCAAATAACGCTGACCCTCCAACCTGGATCATTCCAGACAAAAAAGGAAAAATACAAGCAGCTTTAAACCCACCTCTATTGTTGGCAAAAACAGCAATGACCGCATTATCAAAAAATAAGGGAATAAAACCCGCGATCACAATCGTTGGAGAGCGTAGTAAAATCAGTAAGCCAATCATCAAAAATTGACCTAATGCACCAAATAAAAATCCAACTGTCACTGCATTTGGAGAACCAAATCCAAAAGTCGCTGCAACATCGATTCCAGGAACTGCGCCTGGAAGAATAGTGTTGGAGATTCCTTGAAAAGATTGTGTCAGTTCATCAACAAATGTTCGGACACCTAACTGCAAAATCGCAAGATATACAGCAAAATTTAAAGAAGTAGTGAGAATATAGAAAAGAAAACTTTGGCCTTCAATCATGAACTCGGATTGAATTAAATAATCTTTTCCTAAAACCAGTAAAATGATACCGAAAAAGAAAAGCATAAGAAGAGAAGTTGCTACCATATTCTCATTGAAAATAGACAAAAATCCAGGTAGCTCGATATCTTCTAGTTTTCTATCTACTTTATTTAATCCCTTCTTTTTCTGATCTTTTTTCATCCATTCCGATAGTTTTGCAAAAAGGTAGATACCAAACATTTGTTGATGGGCTACCGCAAAACCAGCACCTTCTGTTAATTCTTGTGTGATACTGACTGTCAAATTTGATGCAACAGCCCAGTAACAACCTAAGATGATTCCCATAAAGACTAACACTTCTATTCTTCCTAGATTAGGAAAGCAAAACAACAAAATCCAAAAGGCTGTTGCTGCTTGTTGGATCTGAACATTTCCTGTAGTAAATACCGCACGTAATTTTGTATATTTTTGAAATCTTACTAGTGTGATATTCAAGATAAAAGCAATCAAAAGTAAAATCATCACATCTCCAAAGGTACGTCCAAATGTCTTCTCTAAACCGACATCCACTGCATTCTGTCCAAAATAAGGGTCCGTTACCATTGCATCTAGATTGAATCGATCCTTCAAACCTACTAAGATAGGGCGAAAATTATTTACTAAGCCAGCTGAACCAACAGTAAGAATAAAGTAGCCAACAGTGGCTTTCAAAAAACCTGCCAGACACTCATAGAATGGGCGCCGCAATAATAAATAACCTAATAAAACAATGAATCCGATCAAATAAGCCGGTTGCGTTAAAATATTTGTGGCGAAATATGTCCAAATATGTAATAAAAATTTTCCCATCTTTCTCCTCCTAACTTTCGTAGCGACGCATCACTTTTAAGTAATCTTCTATTGATTCGGTTGCCATTAAGCTATCGATTACTCTTTCTTTCATCAATAATTCAGATAGTTTTTGGATGTTTTTCAGATGTGCTGTAGAATCTTTTGCTGCTAATGTAAAAAAGAGTTGTGCTTTTTTCTCAGGATCGCCAAAATTGACAGGAGACTTTAATTTTGTAAATGAGATAGCTGTTCCTAACACCTCATCGCTTTGTGAAGAGGCATGGGGCATCGCAACATTTGGTGCAACAATGATGTATGGTCCAAACATCTTTATACATTTGATTATCTCTTCTATATACGTTGCTTTGATGATCTTTTTCTCTAATAGCAGCTGACAACTCTCACGTACACCTTCTTGCCAATCTGTGACTTCTTTTTCTGAATAATACACCAACCCTTCTGACCAAAAATATCTCAGCATCTCTTTCTCCCCCTGTTCTATAAAAATGATGGAAATGGTGTATCATTTTCAGTTGTAAAAGCATCATGAAACCCTCGATCAAAATTAAATTCTAGCTTTTCAAAATCTTGTGGATATGTAAACTTTCCACCAACTTGCCAAATAAAGGGGTGAAATTGATAGGCCAAACGCTCTTTTTTAGATTGCCATAAAAGGGTGATTTCTTTCGGATCAGCCATGAAATTTGACCAAATATCATAATGAACTGGAATCACTACTTTTGTCTTCAGAGCTTCTGCCATCCGTAATATATCGGCTGAAGTCATTTTATCTGTGATTCCTCGTGGGTTTTCCCCATATGCACCTAAGCAAACGTCAACAGTATATTCATTTCCGTGTTTTGCAAAATAATTAGAGTAATGAGAATCCCCTGCATGATAGATATTTCCTCCAGTAGTTTCAAATAGATAATTCACCGCTATATCGTCCATCGCCTGTGGCACCTTTCCCTTGAAGGAATAATCAGGCTTATCACAAGTAATCAAGGCCGTCCGATCGAAAGCTTCCAAAGCGATCACTTTCGTTTTACCGAGGGTTATTTCGTCACCTGGCTTGACGATTGTCGTCTTTTCTTTCGGTATCCCCCAGTCAAGCCACGTTTCAACTACCTTTTTAGGTCCAATAAAGCGTGCTTGCGGACAATTTTGATGGACAGCTGCAGCAGTATTTATGTCTAAATGGTCAGAATGGATATGGGTCACAACTAATGCATCGATGTTTTTCATTTCAA
The DNA here is from genome assembly GCF_005236045.1 of Enterococcus sp. VV15. Lineage (NCBI taxonomy): Bacteria > Bacillati > Bacillota > Bacilli > Lactobacillales > Enterococcaceae > Enterococcus > Enterococcus sp. VV15. The sequence goes on along the minus strand of NZ_QPTY01000001.1, from coordinate 82,745 downwards.
AAGGGTCAATCACAAAAGGTTGCGTACGTAAATTAGGCTGCATCTCTTGGACCCCACTCATTCGCATCATTTGATGTCCTTTTTTCATCAATCCTTTCCCATGTGTTTTTTTCCCAGTGCCACACCATAAGTCACATAATATATTTGTTTTTTCAGCTGTTTTTATCCAAAGTCCTGTACAACCTAACCACCATATAGATACATTTCCTTCTTCAACTTCTTCTCTCGCAATCTCCTCATTTAAATACGTACCCCATTCTGGAAAAGTCGATAAAATCCAATTTTCCTTTGTGATATCTGCTATATTCATATTTTTTCTATTCCTCCTTGAAATGTGAGTATCAACACCTAAATGATAAAGCGCTGACAAACTCATTTAAATAGTTTTAAATGATTGTTTGTACTTTATATGATTGTTTTATTTTTTTATATGATTTTTCTTATATACTCAGTCATATAAGAAATTAAGCCATTCTTTGAGGAGGTAGTTTTTTGAAAAATTCACTGAAAAGTATTGAGAAAAGACGAAAAGCGATTTTAGATATTTTAGAAGCACGAAAACAGCTGACAACACTTGAGCTTTCGTCTGAATTAAATGTTTCGTTGAGCACAATCCGAAGAGACCTAAATGTCTTAGAAGAAAAAAATGATATCATCAGAAAATATGGTTACTGCCTTTTTAATTACAAAAATAAAACAAACTTTGATGAGTCGGGACCTCTCATGCTCAAACAACAAATTGCTAGATATGCAAGTAGATATGTCAATGATTATGATACGTTGTTCATCAATTCTAGTTCTACTGCTCTAGCTATTTTGAACTATCTCACTGTTAAACATGTGACAATCGTTACCAATAATTTGAAAGTTGTCGCCACTACTCATCAACCAAACTACAGTTATATCTTGACTGGAGGGGAATTGCGTATACCAAAAGAAGTATTAGTTGGAGATATTGCTACACGAACTTTAATGGATATGAATGCAGATATCTGTGTGATTGGATGTAGTGGTGTCAGCGTAGAAAATGGCGTTACAACTAAAATTTTAAATGAATCAAAAATCAATGAACTGATGATCAATAAAACGAGAAGGAGTAAAATATTAGTTGCTGACCATCGCAAAATCGGCTTGACTTCAAAATTTAAAATTGCTGACGTTTCTTCATTTGACTATTTAATCACCGATCAATTCTGTCCGACAAAAATCGCAAAGGAGATCAGTGAAACGGGTATAAAAGTAATTCGGATAAAAGACTTTCCTACTATTGAACTTTTCTGATACATTGTAAAAAAGAGTACTCTTATTAAGTACATGAAACAATACTTTACTTGATTAAACAACAAAAGCAGTGAGAGAAACCTGAACTAATGACATTCAGTCTCTTCACTGCTTTTGTTTTAACTATTCGCTAAATAAACCGATTCTCTCTCAATTTCGCCTGTTTGATGTCTTCTACCGTTTGCGTACCTGCTAATTGCATGACCATTTCAAGTTCTCTTTTGAAGAAATCAAATACTTGTTTGATCCCTGTACTTCCTCCAAGCGCTAATCCGTATATAGCAGGTCTTCCAATGGCAACTAGATCCGCGCCTGAGGCAATTGCTTTAAAAACGTGCTGCCCGCGACGAACACCGCTATCAAAGACGATTGGTACACGTTTATCCACTGCTTCAGCCACATATTGTAAAGAGTCAAAGGAAGCAGGACCACCATCTAATTGTCTTCCTCCATGGTTCGATACCCAGATACCTTGCGCACCCGAATCAAGTGAACGATAGACATCTTCTTCTGATTGGACACCTTTGACATACACTGGTAGATCTGAATGGGTAGTGATAAACTCGATATCTTTAGGACTCAGTTTTTGTTTAGACGATTTATAAACGGCATCCATCGTTTGCCCTACCCCTGATTGATATGCTTGGACGATCGGCATTGGCAAAGGGAAGGTAAATCCGTTCCGTCGATCTGTTTCACGATTACCGCCAACTGTTGCATCCGCTGTCAAGACGATAGCTTTAGCACCATTGTGTTTGGCCATTTCTAAGATATCTGTATTGATCCCATCATCTTTACTCATATAAAATTGGAACCACTGTGGTACGGTATTTCCGCCCGCTTTCCTGATTTCTTCTAATGTGCAGGAAGCATAAGAACTTGCTGTATAGATAGTCCCAAACTCTGCCACTCCTTTTGCAGAAGCTCTTTCCGCCTGTTCGTGAGCCAATCCATGGGCTGCTACTGGCGCCATGATGATCGGTGCCGCTAAGGTTTCACCCGAAAAACCGGTCGTTGTATCAGGCAATTCTACATCTTTTAAGACATGAGGAATGATCAATCGGTGATTAAAAGCCTTTTCATTTTCTCTATACGTAAAAAGATCTCCTGCTCCACTGCTGATATACCCATATCCACCGTTAGGAATGACTTGTGTTGCAGCAAGTTCTAAATCTTCTATATTAATAAAATCGATAAGTCCTTCATTCGTTCCAGCTTGATAAACTTTTTCCATACTAAAGCCTTCTTTCTAGATAATCAAAAAACATGATTTTATGATAGCGTTTGCATAACCATGGTACCTCGCAAAATTGATACAGGCAAATAATCTGTTTGAAAATAAATGTTCCAACTGAAAAATTAAATAAAATGGATCATATACAAGAAAGAGTAAAAAGTTTTAAATCACAAAATTACGTTTTTTTCAATTTCTTCATATAAATAATATTTATCATTACCCTTGCTTTTGACTATAGTATTTAACGGCGCCTATACTTCGCTTGTAATCAAATCTTAGGAGGAAAACATACATGCTTACAGGATTAAACTTATTAAACAATCCATTTTTAAATAAAGGAACTGCTTTTACAAAAGAAGAACGTGCAAAATATGGGATCACAGGAATGTTACCAAGTACTGTCCAAACACTTGAACAACAATCAGTACAAGCTTATGGTCAATATTTGAGCAAACAAACAGATTTAGAAAAACGTATTTTCTTAATGAATCTATTCAACACAAACCGTACATTGTTCTATAAATTGATGGGACAACACCTTGTTGAATTTATGCCAGTTGTTTATGATCCAGTCGTTGCGGACTCAATCGAACAATACAATGAAATTTTCTTAAAACCACAAGATGCAGCTTTCCTTTCAATTGACGAACCTGAATCAATCAAAACAAGCTTGAAAAATGCTGCTGACGGTCGCGATATCCGCTTGATCGTTGTAACAGATGCTGAAGGGATCTTAGGTATGGGTGACTGGGGCGTAAATGGTGTCGACATCGCTATCGGAAAATTAATGGTCTACACTGCTGCTGCAGGTATCAATCCTACACAAGTACTACCTGTTTCAATCGATGCAGGAACCAACAATGAAGAATTATTGAATAATCCTTTGTATCTAGGGAACCGTCATAGCCGTGTCGAAGGCGAAACTTACTACACATTCATCGATCAATTCGTTGAATCTGCAACTGAGCTTTTTCCTGAACTACTTCTACACTGGGAAGACTTTGGTCGTGGAAATGCTGCAACGATTTTGGAAAAATATGAAGATAAAATCACTACCTTCAATGATGATATCCAAGGAACTGGTATCGTTGTTCTTGCCGGCGTTTTAGGTGGTTTGAATATTTCTGGTGAAGCATTGAAAGATCAAACAATCTTAACATTTGGTGCCGGAACAGCCGGTGTTGGTATTGCCAATATCTTGCTAGATGAAATGATCCGCCAAGGTGTTCCAGAAGAAGATGCACGTAAACACTTCTATCAAGTAGACAAACAAGGTCTTTTATTCGAAGACACAGAAGGCTTGACACCAGGACAAATTCCATTTGCTCGCAAACGTTCTGAATTTGCAAATCATGCTGAATTAACAAACTTAGAAGCAGTCGTGAAAGAAATCCATCCAACGATCATGATCGGAACTTCTACACAACCTGGCGCCTTCACTGAAGAAATCGTAAAAGAAATGGCTGCTCACACAACTCGTCCAATTATTATGCCATTGTCAAATCCAACAAAATTAGCAGAAGCAAAAGCAAAAGATCTAATTGAATGGACAGACGGTAAAGCATTAGTTGGGACAGGTATCCCTGCTGCTGATGTAGAATATAATGGTGTTACTTACCAAATCGGTCAAGCAAATAATGCTTTGATGTACCCTGGTCTAGGACTTGGTTTGATTGCTTCTACTGCTACACGTGTAAATGCTGAAATCATTTCTCAAGCTAGCCGTGCACTAGGTGGAATCGTTGATGTAACAAAACCAGGTGCAGCTATCTTACCTCCAGTTGCGAAAATCACTGAATTTTCTCAAATAATTGCAGAAACAGTGGCAAAATCAGTTGTTTCACAACACTTGAATCGTGAAGAAATCACAGATATCAAAGCAGCAGTTGAAGCAGCAAAATGGGTACCAGAATACCAAGATTTAGAACAATAATCTTTCCTATTCTAACGCGTTAATCAGCGACTACTCTGTGGCAAAGTCACCTTTAGAGTACGTCTAACGAGTCAGCAAAAGAACTCACTAAGATATCTTTTTTGCTGACTCGTGTAAATAATGTTGACTCGAATTACGGGAGCGGGTATTTTCGCTCCTCTAATTTTTGATGTCTTCATTTGACTGAATTTTTTCAAATAAGAAAGGATCTGTATGAATGACACAAAAAGAAACAGCAACTGTAACAGTTGAAGAAACCAAAAAAGAAAGCTTTTGGGCAACTAAAATCAGTGGTGTAAGCTTGCCTATCTACTTGATCATGGTCATTGTTCTGATCGTTGCGATGGCTTTAGGAAAACTACCTAGTAATATGATAGGACCTATCGCTGTGCTTGTGATATTCGGAAATCTCTTCCATTTTATTGGAACAAAGATCCCAATCGTTAAAAGTTACCTAGGTGGTGGCTCTGTTTTTGCAATCTTTGCTTCGGCGGCCATTGCAACGTTTGGTATTTTACCTGATTATGTAGTCAAATCAACAGAAAACTTTGTCAATAATATGGGTTTTCTAGATTTTTATATTGCAGCCTTGATTACAGGGAGCATTTTAGGAATGAATCGCAGTTTATTGATGAAAGCTTCTGTACGTTTTATTCCTGTAGCACTTATTTCAATGATCGCCTCATTTTTTACCGTTGGATTAGTTGGTATGTTGATCGGAAATGGATTTGCTAATTCCGTTTTGTATATCTCACTCCCTGCAATGGCTGGAGGAGTTGGCGCTGGTGCCGTACCATTATCAACGATTTATGCAAATGTTTTGGGAACAAATGCTTCGTCTATTATTTCTCGTTTGATCCCAGCTACAGCAATGACAAATGTCTTAGCGATTATTGGAGCAGCTTTAGTGGCACGTGCTGGACAATCAATGCCTAAGTTAAACGGAAATGGAAAATTAATGGCAAAAGGTGACCTTGGTGATGGAAAACCACGGGATGTAAAACCAACGATCCAACAATTAGGGGTTGGCTTGATGGTCTCTATCACTTTCTTTATTTTGGGCCAAATCTGTAATTTCTTTATACCAAAAGTCCATGCTTATGCCTTCATGATCATCATTGTAGTTATCTGTAAAATCACTAATGTATTACCAGAATACTATGAAGATGCCGCAATCATGTTCAACAATCTGATCGTTAAAAACTTAACTGCAGCTGTTCTTGCTGGTATTGGTATCGCATTGTTGAACTTAAATGTCTTAGCCTCTGCTTTGACATGGCAATTTGTTGTATTGTGCTTAACAAGCGTAATCGTCATCTCACTTGTTTCAGGTTTTGTTGGTCGTCTATTCGGTCTATATCCAGTAGAATCAGCAATCACTGCCGGACTATGTAATAACTCAATGGGTGGTACTGGGAATGTTGCAGTACTCTCTGCTGCCAACCGAATGGAATTGATCGCATTTGCTCAAATGGGGAATCGATTAGGCGGAGCAATCGTTTTGATCATTTCCGGTTTCTTGATGCAATTACTCTCTTAGAAATGAAAAAGAGATCGAGACAAAAGTTGTTTAGGTTTGAGAAATCTGAATGTCTATTATATGTAGCGCATGGGGCAAAAGTATTCCTTACTTTTGTCTCATTCTTTAAAAACGAATAAACGGTGGGAGCAGAAGCAACTCCTTCTTAAATAAGCCGAAATCCACAAAAATTTGAAAAGCAATTTTCGTTAATTTCTTCTTATTTCTCGGAGTTAAACACTTCTGTCCCAACTTCTCTTTTTTTACATTTTTTCTATCAAGTAACCTTGATCAGACGAACTTCATGATACAAGAATACTTATCAACACGAGTAAACTATCATACAGAAAATGAGTTAAAAATGCTGGAAGGATATTTTTTGTTTTCATATACGCCAGTGTAAAAGGTACTCTCACGATCCCAACAGCTAAGGCTGCTTGTAAGAAATTCCATTGATATGTTCAAGTGCAATGCCCCAAATAAAAGTGAGTTAATCAATACGAGTAAAGCCACTGACCATTTTGTTTTCTTCTGTTTTTCTTCTAAGCGTCTCAAAATGACTGGAACTGGGACTAATACAAGTAATTCTTCTCCGAGTAAAGCTGGTATGAAAAAAACAAAAGTCCAAAAATTTGGCGACTCCATCACTGGATTAGATTCCATGCTGAGTCCTAATAATTGCGAAACGATTCCATAAATAATCACCCAGATAATCGCCAGACCTAAACAACCAATCACCAATAGACCATCTTTTACTTTCATTTTTTTGAACAAATAAAACATCTTGCCGTAAATGATACGACTAGCAAGCAATCCTGCAATCAACAACCAAAATTCTCCAATGATCCTTCCACCTATCCCAAATGACAAGGCAAGAAAGCCAATAAATACAATGATGATCGAAAGAATGATATTTCTAATCGATCCTATTTTTTTTCATATTCTCCTCCTATTGCTCCAAATAGATTCCTAAACTATAACGCCATTTTCATGCCACAAACCATTGTCATTATAACAGCTTTCTGATTATTCAGATACCAAGATTTCTATAAGTAAATGGCTTTTTTCAATTGAAAAATCCACTTTGATAAACTACGATAGTAAAAAATAGTGTACCAAAGGAGCCTTAATGAAAAAAATATTCAATACTCAATTATCTTCTTTTGAAATGACCGAGGTAAAACAATTAAAGGAGACCGTCGAACGTCAACGCACATGTCGGTTCAAATTAGAACCTGATTTTCTTCATCAAGCAAATCGCCGGCATTTTCTTTACTATCAAGAGAATACACTTCTAGCCTATGTTTTTTTGAATTTTTTTGACTCACAAGTCCTTGAAGCCACATTGATCGTTCAAGAAAAAGAGTTGATTGCGGATAGTTTAGTAGCCCTTAACGACTTTGCACGCCAACAAGCCATTCCGACTGTTTTGATCATCACAGATATTAACGACCAACTTTTAACGACCTTCCTAAAAAATGAACAAAGTTATGTACATCAATTTTCTGAGTATCGTCTATTTCTTGACAGCTCAAACTTCAACGCACAACAAGAAGTACCTCTACGTCATGCCAAAGCAGAGGAATCCCTACAGATTGCTCGCTTACTGGCTGAAATTCCTGAAGACAAGATAGAGCCCCTTTTACCAGAAGATTTAGCAAATACCCTCGTTCTTGCCAAAAAAGATCGAGTAATCGCCTGTATCCGTATCGACGAAAGTCTTAAAACTTATGGTATCTATGGCTTTGTCGTCGATCCTGATCATCGTGGTCGAGGATTAGGTCAATCGATCTTGACTACCGTCATCCAACAATTACTAGCAAAAAAGCAAAAAGAAATCTACTTGGAAGTTGAATCAACCAACCAACGTGCGTTGCACCTCTACACAAAGCTAGGTTTCAGAAAAGAGATACTCTTTGATTATTATTGTCATGAGGTTTGATGAGCCTGTGGAAAAATAGTCAAACATTTACTTAAATGTAATGCCCAAAACCACTTTTCAATCAAACGATTTTCAGTTTGTTGTAAACTGATCTACAGAAAGAAGAAATCCAGACAGCATAAAGCCAAGGTTTCTTCTTTTTTCAATTCTATTCATCTTCAACCATGAGGATTGGCAAGATTGAACCAAGCATCCATTACACATATCTAAATATTTAAAAATAAAGTTTTTCACTACGAAAAGTCTTTTGAATAGGACAATTCGTTGTTTAAGTGTATCTCCATAATTTTCGATAGATATGGTCCATTGCTACACATATTTACCGAAACTATTCATTTATCAAAATTAAATAAAACGGGTAATATTTTCCCCATTTCTTGTGGAGTCTCTTTCATTCCTGATTGGATCCACCGTAATTCGACAGAAATAACAGCACCTGCCATAAAAATACTCGTATATTTATTATTTTTTCTCTGTAATTTTACATAGCCTTGCTCGATGAGATGAGAATAGACAGTTTCAAAAGTGGTGATCAATGTTTCAGTTAGTCCCGCATTCGCTAACAGGATCACTGATTCTGCTTCTTCTTTTTGTAATTTAAAATATACAGTCATCAATGTGATGAAATTAACTTCCTTAGCATGTTGTGTTCTCCTCAAATAGGCACTCATTTCCCAACTCTTATATCTTAGGATGATATCTTGAAATCATTTGAGAACATGAAAATCAGGATCATTTTGATCAATCGATTGATTCAAGTGAAATAACAAAAAAATCTGAGACAGAAGGTTAGTCCTCCTGCCCCAGATTTCATTTTTCAAAACTCATCAGTCCTGATTGACAAAGAGCCTCAATTCCTCAGTCAAAAGAAAAAAGAAGAAACCCTGTCTAAGAAGGTTTCTCCCATTTTTTGAAACTATTCTTCTTCAGCCATGAATATCTGTTGATTTACCAAGCTTTTCATTGCTATTAAAGTCTGATAATTTTTATCAGTAATAACATATCGCTTTAATAGTATTTTAGATATTTTAAATAGAACCTGGGTCAAATTCTTGGTCAAAAAACTTCATCTAACGTGGGGCGTTTACATAGCTTTACTTAAACACATTCGCTGCTTCTGTCAACATTTTTTTAAAGCAGTTTTTTGTTACATAAAAAAAGAAGGTGCTAACCTCTTGGGGTTAATACCTTCATAATAAAAGTGTTTAAACGTTTCTGAATAAATCCATCCACGCCCAACGTTCCTACACGTTGTTTCTACATACACAATCATACCAATTCTTTTTTAGACCTGTCAAGGGATAAATTACTAAACATGATAAGAGTTAAGTAATTTCTTTAATATTCCAAAAAAATAAACAATATCATTATCTTTATCTAAACATTTAAAACGTTCACTGCTTCTATCAGTTAAGTCTGATAATTCTTTATGTCGATACTTTCTAGAACCTATTCCTTTAACAAAAAAATTATGAGTGTATAGAACCGCAATAATATCATGAACTTTAGCACAAGAATAAAACGCTTTCCCTATTTTTGCTTCTTCAGCATATGCTACAACATAGCTATTAGGATGTCTCAATTCATTTTTACTCATGTAAAACAAGAAAGCATTATTATGAGCACAACAGTTTCTAATCCTTTTTACAGCATTTAGCAATCCACTCATGATAGACAAATCAAATTTAGGAGTTGGATATTTTTTAAAATAAAATTCAAAAAATCTTATAAATTCTCCAAAACTCATTATCTCGACAAGAACCCACGCAGAAGGTGCATCTTTATGAGCCTCATATAATTTTCTTTGATAATGACTTTTATGTTTCACTTTTTCTAAAATAGTTTTCTTATTCAGCACGTATTCAGTACCTATTGTAGAATGAAAAAATCTATCAACTATGGCATATCCGTCTACCTCTTCATTTTCAGTAATATGGGTAATTAAAAAAGTTTTCATGGCATGTTCTATATCTAGAGTAGCAGTTAAAAGTAAATATCTTAGTTGCATATCAACACTAGCTAAATCTGCCAAATAACTGAACTCTAAATTTACATACTTTCCAGTTAAATCTCTTTTAAAATTCCTCCTATAAACAGATAACTTATAATAATAATTTAAATCATTCAGGATATCTTTTGCGTCATTTTCACTCATTACATTGAATTTAATGCCTTTCATAGACAATTCACTTATAAGATCTTCAAAAGACGCTTTGGGATGTCGTTTTATAGCTTCTTCTTTCATATCTATTTCTAATGTTTCTTTTATCGTATTTAATTCTCGTTTGGCATTTTCATCCATAGTTAAATACCTTTCCCATTAAGTCTCATATTACTTTTAAGCAGCTTTCTCTATAATTCATAGACTTATATTTCTAAATTATTATAGCATTACACTTTAGCTCTTTACAATAATAGAATAGTTTAATAGAAGTCAAAACGTTTCAAGCTGTTAACTCAACAAAAAAATTACCACTAAACACCTTCCACCTTTTCCCACCAAAAAAGGCAGCCGAATTTATCGCTACCCTTCTAAGTATTATTCAACGATTATTCGTTACAATCTTTTTTATCTTCTATTTGTTCAACAACTAGATACTCAAAATTTTCTTCGTAAACTTCAATCCCACCTATAAGATGAATTCCTCTAAAATTAAACTCTCTTTCAGATTCTAAAATTCGTTCCTTGTAATTACGCCAATATTCTAATGGATCCGTACCACCATAAGGAGTCGGATGATTTTTAGGTCTATCGACTATTTTTGGAGGCTGTTTAGGTTTTTTATTATCTTTATGAGAACGCCTTTTATTGCGTGCCTTCTGTCTACATTCAGGGTTACAATACACAGTATTACTTCGACTGTTGGAGACTGTTTTACCACATACTGGGCATGTTTTAACTGCCAAATTTATTCCTTCTTTCTTTACTTTGGCATAAGACACGAGAAAAAATGTACAGTGACTGCGTGAAGTACGAAGCAACCACTGGTGGGGGAGGTATGCCCCCACTCAGCTTTTTTCTTGCGTCACTATTTTTTGATCAATAAGTTAGAAATAGCGTTTGTATAATTATGTTTTTATTTATTCTTGATTATTCATTCCTCGAAGGTTCGTAAGCATATTTTTATAAGCTTTTTCCTTCTGTTTGGTAGCTTCAGACTTCACGCCTTTGCGCTCATATTTGGATTCAATATCCGCGACAGACTTCGCTTTTTCGGCTTCAATTTCTGTAACTCTTTTTCTTTCGTTTTCTTTGCGTTCCGATAATACGGCTTTAGCAAATAAATTATTTAGTTCATCTTGTTCTTTTTTTCTACGCTTATTTTGTGCATTTAAATTAGCTCGAAACTTCTCTGATTTCTTTTTATTTTCTTTATCAACTTTATTTTGCATGCCTTTGATATCAATGTATTTCTTTTCTGTCATGTTTATATACCTCCTTATTTAAACCAATAATTACGGGTTGACTGTGGTTCTTCTCCGGCCATTTTTGATAATGATGTTCCGGCAATTTTACTCTGATAAAAAATATGAACTGCTTCACTGTTTTCATATGTTTTATCCGAAGACCAGGTTGTTCCACCATTTTCTAATTGAATAGTGCCTTCAGATTCTTTATACACTTTACGTTGCAACGTGTGTATAAGTTCATTCGCTTGTTGTGACGTTTGACTAGATTCTTCTGAAATCTTTCTCAATTCACTGATCAATGCTACTGCACGTTCATTTTGTTCCTCATGCACTTTGTTCGCTGCTTGAGTGATTTCAGCTAATAGTTCGTTGTATTCTGACTTGCTAATTAGCGGTTCCTGCTTAAGTTTATCCCGCTGCTTTTGATACAGTTCCTTCGCATGATTTGCAGTCCAAATGGTATCTTTTGCCTTGTTATATCGTTCCACATCTACTTCTGTTTCTGCTACAATCAATTCTTCGTTTGCTTTTTGAATGGTTTGTTCTGTTTTTCGAATATTCTCTTTGGTTGCTGCTACTTCTTTTTTATTCTCCGCTGTTTTTTCTGCTAAATATGTTTGGATCTCGTTTAATGTTTTCATTTAAATTTCTCCTTAGTTTTAAATATTTTTTTGTTTTACTGAGACCTTATCAAAACCGAGTAACAACAAATCAAAAAACAATCCTTGTTTGTCTTCTGTCTGATCAAAAATTCTTGCTTCCTCTTTAGTTCCTAGAATATATTGCTGTTCGTTTGTGTTTTGATTTATGAAATCCACCAAGTATAATCTTGTATTGACACGAAACTGAAAAGAATCACCTATTTGATTTAAAATATTCTGCATAGCCTTTTTTAAGCTCATTTGCGCTAGTCGTCTCATATTGCGAAAACGATCTATCGTTACACCATACTTTTTAGCTAGGACATCATCTTTTACAGGAATCAATGAATGGTAATGTCCTGTTTTTCCCCTAAATGTACATGGCTGTTTTGAGTAATAATAGGCATCCGATAAAATTTGGCGTTCCTGTTCATCTAACTGTTTTAAAGCATTGAAAAATACTTTTGCTTGTTCTAGTTCAACTTCTGATAATTCATGCCTTGCTGCTTCGTAGTACTGCCACTTCTTCAGATAATAAACGGGTCGAATAGTATCATATTGCAAAGAAATCACACATCCTTTCTAAATTTTCCTCGGCATCTTCTAAGATTTCATTATTTTCGTTGTCCGGTTCAATTCCTTCTCTAAAGCATATAGCTGTTTCTATCTCATTGATTTCATCTAAGACCTTCTCAATGAGGCATTGAGGGCACATAACTGTATTAGGGTTTATATATCGCTCAATCAGAAAAGAACGCTCTAAAGATGTAAGACTAGCCCAAAATACCTTGAAATGCTTTTGCCTAAACAAATACCGATCAATCCGACGATCTAAAGCATCTATATTGGTTAGCAGCTTCTCAACTTCTCGATCTGGTCGGAATCCTTTTACAATCATTTCATAGGTATCTTTTCTTACTCTGTGATACTCCATGTGAGTAGCCATATTTTGACTGTAAAACTCTTGTCTGAGTTGTTTCCTTTTTAGTTCTAAGCGGTGTACCTGGAGCGACAGGGAGAGATATTTTTTTATGGCAATTTCATCAAATGAATCCACCGCTTAACCTCCTCTTATTTTGATAGCTGATTTACCGTATTTGTCACGTTTTGTAACGTCCTTTTTGGTTCTACTTTCTTTATTTGATACTATTTTCTGTACGTTACAGTTTGGCTCAGATTTGAGCCTATCTAGTTCTGTTGCTTTATAGGTCGGCATAATTTTGTGCCACCCCTTTTTAGGTCTGTTCAAAATTGGACACATCTTTCACATCAGCTGAATTTTCAGCCGATCTTTTTTTAATCTGGGGGATTTTCCGCCTATCTCTTTTTTAAGACGGAATAAACGGAAGTTTTCCCTCTTTTTCAGGCGGCGGAAATGTCGGATTTTTATGAAATAAAAAGAGGACACAAGGGGTAAGCCGAAAATTCGGCCAACCTCTCATATCCTCTGGTTCTTCCTAGTAAGATAAAAATATTAAAATATTATACTGCATTCAAATACATAACTCTAAAATAGTAAGATATACGTTTTTTAACTATACTCATTATACCATTTTAGCACTTTAATTGGCTATTTTTCACTGATTTTATGGGATGTAATCACATCATATTTGACTACTTTTCCATCTTTGACGATCAGCTTCACTTCTCCGTATGTTGGTAACTCGACTACCTCTGGTCGTTTATTGTTGTCAATATATACTTTATCCATTTCTTTCTCCTTCTCTTACAATATTTTTTCTACAGATCGTACCAAATAGAAATGACTGTATTTGTCTCAAAGCTGTCTGCTTCGCCATCTAATGCACTACTTTGTAGAATATGGCGTACTTTGATGCCATAATTTTCACGAAGAAAATCATTTACTTTCTCTTCTAATGTCTCCGTGTATGGCGATTTTTGAGTAGTATAATTATTTGATCCTTCAATGATTTTTACTTTCATATTGTGCCCCCATAACTTCGTTTTTAATTATCTACCTGTCTGTCAGACGTTTACCCCCTAGGGAGACAACTTTAGCCTTACCCTCCCAAGAGGAACAAGTATTTGTCTACCGTGTCTCCCCTAAACATCCCTTATATATATAAGGTTATATGACACACATCTTATTTACTTAAATAATAGTTTTAATAGATATTAGGTAGATAAGGTAGATAAACTATCTATAAAGCTATACACTCCAAGAATTTTGCTTATCTACCTGTCTGTCTACCTCCTGTCTACTTGTCTACCTTTTTCCGCATGTATCCTGTGTTCGCTTGTTTCCCGAACCTAATCCCATTCTTTTTGGACTTTATCCAATCCGGGTGGTTATCCATGACTACCCGGACTTTTGCATCTAGTCTCGTGTCGTCGCAAAAAACTAGTGTACCCCTAATAGGAATTAAAAATACTTGTACCATCTGTACCACAACTCATGAACATTGATATATAGCCATTTTCAAGAGGATTGATTCCGCTTTTATTACGATTTCACTTGTACCACCGCTTGTACCATCATTAAGTGGTACGGATAGTGGTACGGGCATAAACTAAAAATATTAGTGTTTCGTCCATGCACAAACATTGGTATATCAGCATTTGCAAGTAGCGGTACAACTGGTACAACGTTTTTCAACTATTTATTAAGGTAGACTTATTCAATGTATGAATTTTTCATTTTCAAGTGAATATAGCGCCAAATTCTCGTTCCGTTTTGTCTTGTATTTTTCTTATAAATACCCATCTTCTCAAGTTGCTTACTAAACTTAGGTTGTGACAATTCACGTAAACTTTCTTGATAACAGAATTTTTGATATTCTTCGTAAATTGTTTTGGAAGAATCACCTTCACTGGATTCCATATCAATACTGCATTTTTCCTCAATGAACCGTAGTATATGATTAGATTCTTTCAACCATTTATCTTTGGCTTGGATCATCTTATCTGATACAGTCAATTCTTTACGTTCTAATGCGTCTTTGAAGACATTCATACAATAAACTGCAAACACTGGTATTTCCGCTTCAATTGCCTTCAAGTCATGCCTAGCTTTGAACGCTTCATCTATGACACAATCAAATGGAACAACGTATAGTCTACGTTCAAATCCTCGTGTGAAGTCATTAAACGCTGGTAACTCATTCGCTGAAAATATAAGTTTTGCAAAGTTCACAAACATAAAATGGTCTTTTCCTTTAAACTCAGCAGATAAGCGATCTCCACCAGTTAAGGCTTTGAGTAGTCCTGTTGACTTGAGAAATTCAGAATCAACATCCGCAAATAAATTGGCTTCTTTCTGAAATAGGTTAGCACTGGCAAAGCGATTTTGTTTATTTCCTAAATCTTGCAACATCATATTGCTTACATTTTCAGAACCCAGTAACTGATTAAGGATATTTAAGAAAGTAGATTTACCGTTTTCTCCCGTACCTTGTAAGATAGTGATTGTTTGAAATGGTGCATAACTTCTATAAAAGCAGTAGCCTATAATCTCCACCAAATGTTTTGCACTATCAGAATTACCTGTTAAATCCTCTAGCCATCCAATTGTTTTTGTAGGTACTTTCTTTGTGGTTGGATCAATTGCGTAGTTATGACTTTGCAGAATGTAATCTTTCGTATCGTGCGGCTTCATTTCACCGGTTTTAATATTGTAAGTGCCATTCTTAAAATTAGTTAGGTATGGCTTGCTACGGTTAAAAGGGTTCTCTTTCATGGTAGAATCAAAAATTTTGATAAAGATAAACTTCTTTGTTTCGTACAGTTTTGATTGCGACCACTGGCCCACGCTTTCTAATTTCTTAGTGATATGACCGTCTAAAAAATCGCTTAAACTATCCATACGCCAAGAACCTGTTTTTGAATCGAATCTAGCGCCTTGTGATAATTCACTAGTACGAATCATTGGTATTTCCTTCATAATCTCATAACCTAATTTTGAAGCACTAACCTTCATATTTCTTTTATCATCAAAATATATCCAAGCTGGCAATTCCTTGTTTTCCTGTTGCTTTTTCTTTTGCAACTCCATTAACTCTATTAGCTCACTCAATTAGCGCCCAACTCCTTTTTCGCTATCGAATAGAAAGTTTCCTCCACTTCTTTTTCTGATAACGGTTCTGTAAAATGCTGATTGGCAATTTTCACCAGTTCTAACACTGCCCCTACATCTACAGCACGAGCCAGCAAACCACCAGTTATTTGTGCAATACGATTATTGCGATTTCCTTCCTCACAACCTGTCACAATACTTTCAAATAATTCAGTCGTGGTATTCCGATAACGTGAACCGCCTTTTTTGAATTGGCTTGTGTTTTTGTACAATTTACGTGAAGTTACGCCACCTGTGTCTTGCTTGTAATCTTTTAGCCAACGTTTTGCGGTATCTAAGCCATCAGATACGGGAAATAAGTTTTCTCCGTTATGGATAATAATTTGTTCTTCCTTAATGTATTGTGTCAATACTGGTAGTAATTGTATTTGCGACCAAGTCAGGTTAGATTGATCTGCATTGTTAATAATTCCTTCTAGTATCTTGTTTGTAAAGAAATAAACTAGTAATTTGTACTCTTGTTCATTCACTGGCTTATCCAATGGAATGACTAAACGATAGCGTACGCCTTTTAATCCGTGACTAATACTCGGATAAAGAACATAAGCAAACTTGCCTAGTTTTTGTTTGATAGTATCTATCAAATTAACTTCAGATACAATCACATCATCTAAATCTAAAATTAAACAATCTCGACTGATTAAATTCTCATTCTTACGTATTAAGGCTTTCATTTCACCAGCTATAAACCCATCTATGCCAATCATTTTTAGCTTTTTCTGTTCTTCGGAATCATTAGAAACTTTGATTTTAAGCGGTGCATAATCAGAAAAAAACTGAATAACAGTTTTATCAATCGGTGGTTCCATAATACTAGGACGCACTTTACCTATATAAATCATTGCTTGTACCTCCTACATGTCTCTCATACTCCCAAAAATCAAAGGCCAAAAACAAACATACAGCAATAGGTACTACACAAATCAGCCATAAAATAAAAGGTAACAGCTTAGTGAGCGATCCAAAAAGAAAGGCTAGTAAAAACAGATTTCTACGCTTACTCATTTACAGGAACCTCACTTTCAAAATGAACAATATCATCCGAGTGTTGCTTTGCTAAACATGCGACAGCTGCAATCATTCCATTTAAAATATTTAAGTCATTTCTTTTTAAAGAGTTTACTGTGAGTTCACTTGCAAAAAGGCCCAAGCCTTCTAAGGCGCTTGCAATATTTGTAGAATCTATTACTAAATCAACTGGATCGATTATTTTTTTATTCATTTTGTTTTATTCCTCCATTCGTTTGTGTTAGAATGAAGGCAGAAATAGGCTGTATTAGCCGTTGTGATGCCTTTAACGTTCGCTTTGGTCGGTGGAATCGTTAAGGCTTTTTTTCTGCCTTTATTCATACATTTACTCCTTCATCCTTTGGTAGGCACGTTACCTTCTTGATCTGGCTCAATCCCCAATAGTTCATACAGGTCATACAATGTTATGGTACTCAAGTACTCCGCTGCACTTTTCGCACGCTCTAAAGCTGTTTCAGTAGTATCTTTACCATTTAGAGCACATGGATATTCTTTGTCATCTAGAGTTGCTATATCCATCAGAATGTCATCCATTTCATCCAATAAACTTTTTACTGTAACCTGTGGCTTTGTTAATTCGCCCTGTTCATGTATTTCTTGTAATAATTTATCTGTTTTATCTTGCATACTGAATCCTCCTAGAATATAATTCATTAACAACAACTGCTTGACTTCTACGACTTCCAATTATGTGCCCTCAGTTTGATGAGATGTTCCTCGCCCCACGCTTGGATTTTTTATTTCTTGTGTTTCTCTAAAAACTCGTCAGCATCTCGCTGATCAATTTTTTCATAGCCATCCATCAATATGACCTTTAATCCTTGTTTCTCAATGAAATTGTATTTCAGTGTATTGTAGCTTGTATTCATATACTTAGCTGCTTGCTTATAATTCATAAAGCGAGGAAGCAGTAGCTTTTTCTTGTATTCTTCGATAAACTGAAAAGCTTGTTGCTTACCCTCTTTTGCAGCCGTTTCACGTATAACCTCACGCAACGTAACAGATAAATCTAATTCATCTATACTTAATTTAGCCATTTAAATCACCTCCCCAAAATCTCCCTAATGAGCCATTTCAGGCATTTTAAGCGTGGTTTGATACAAGACAATCCCCACGTTTAAAATATCCCTAATCTCATCATAGGAACGCCCTAATTGAATAAGACTCGATACTAATTCTTCAATTTGATTAACAGCCGCTTGTTCTTTAGTTGTAAGGAAATCTAACGGGGTTGCTTTAGCGTTTGCTTCTCTCGCTTCACGTAATTGTTTAGCATTGAAGCCCAATGCTTTCTTATAAACTAAATCAGTAAAATGTTTATAAAAATGACCACTAAATCCAGCTTCTTTAATTGCATCTGTCATAGAACACCGGATATGTTTACCTTTGATTCGTTCTAACCTTCTTGCCATTAGCTCTTTTTCCATCTCATAAAACTGTTTAACTAATTCTTTTTTAAAATTTCTAACTGGTTCGGTGTTATCAAGATAGGTAATAAGCAGTGTTACTTGTTCTCTGTTGAGATGGAACACTTTTGCTTTTTGACCACTTGGCATAGGTCGGATTTCAAATCCGAACGTTCCAAACTCTTCTAAATCACCTTGATATTTTCTTATTAATCGTGTAACACTTTCTCTACTATTACCCGAATATTCAGCGATAACTTCATCTGTAGTAAATGGATCATTGTTTAAGTTTTCTGACTGTAAAAATACTAAGTCTTTCATTTCTAGCCCTCCTTATAAATTTTCTCGTTGACTAGCCAGTCAATTAACTTTTTATAGACTGTTTTACGGACAGATAAAATTTTCTCATTTTCTATCTTTCCTAATGTCTTAGCTGAAATTCCTGTTTCTTCAGAAGCTTGTGCAAGAGTGATATTCTTTCGCGCACGACGTTCTCGAAGTTTTGCAATCATTTCTAAATCAAGTTCAAACATTTGTTCACCCCCTCTTTTTTCCCATTTTATGGGATTAGATGGTTATATTATAATTCCCACAAATTGGGAAGTCAATATTTTTCTCATTTTTTGGGAAAAATATTGCATTTAATAAAAAAAATGTGTACTCTTGTTTTGAAGTATTTTGAAGTATTATAGGAGAAAGGAGCGATAAGAGTGAATAGAATAAAAGAATTAAGAAAAGAAAAAAAAATGACATTAATAGACTTGAGTAATGAACTAAACATACCAAAGTCTACTTTAAGCAGATATGAGAATGGCGATAGCGAACCTAAGAAGGATACTTTAGAAAAAATAGCTAATTATTTTGAAGTATCTGTTGCTTACTTGCTAGGTGCTAGTATTTATCGCACAGAAATAAACGAAAAATACTTGAATACCGTAGATCCTTTTTTCGATATCCTAATGGGTTTAATTAGCGACTCTGAAAATAAAATTTCTGGTTCAATTACAGATACTTTAATCCGTTTATCACTTGCTTGGATGGAAGTCGTAGATGAATCTAGTGACGGAACTGCATGTATAGCTAAAGATTTTGCCTATGCTAGTAGAATAGTTAGTGGAATCTTTATCGGTGATTATTCTATTAATAGTAACCATACTGAACTTAACCCTGAAGAAAAAAAAGAACAATATTATAAGGATAGGAAGAAATTAATCAAAATATTAGATAAGTATGCTTTTAGAGAAATAGAATTATTCAATGAAACTCGTGACTGATCCCATACATACCAAACGCCCCACGTTAGGTACTGGGAGGAAAAACAATGGCAACATTTAAACAATACGAAAAGAAAAACGGTACAAAAGCATGGCTCTTTAAGGGCTACCTTGGTACTGACCCTATAACAGGAAAAGAAATACACACCACAAGACGTGGCTTCAGCACAAAAAAAGAAGCCAAGCTAGCCCTATCACGGCTAAAACTTGACTATGAAGAAAACGGCTTACAAAAAGATGAAAAAGAGACTTTCAAACAAGTATATGAATTGTGGCTTGAAACATATAAAACGACTGTTAAGGAAGTAACATTTATTAAAACTGAAATCAAGTTTAACAAATGGATTTTACCGGTATATGGTGATTTACGAATTAAAGAGGTTACTGTAAAGCGAGCGCAACAAATCGTTAATGATTGGGCAAAGAAAACCGATCAATATAAAGTTTTGCATTCTAATGCAAAACGGATTTTTGAGTATGCTATCAATCTGGGTATAATACAATACAACCCTTTAGCTCATATCATGATGCCAAAACGTGAAAAGAAAGTCACTGATAGCGGTGTTATTAAAGTATACACTAAAGAACAGCTAAGGACATTGTTTGCTTATGTAAACTCATTAAAGCCAAACTATAGCAATGACTATAACAAAACATTGTTACGCTTTTTATTCTACAGTGGCTGCCGAATCAGTGAAGCCCTAGCACTCAATTGGTCAGATATAGACTTTGAAGGTAATAATGTTCTTATCAACAAAACTTTGAGTCAAACAAAACACGGCTATAAAATTAGTGATCCTAAAACAGACAAAAGCGCTGCTAAGGTTTCTCTTGATTCTGAAACAATTAAAATCCTAAAGAAATGGCAGATTAATCAGCGCAAGTATATGCTTAATCTTGGTATTACGGATCCAACAATGATTTTCTGTGGTATCTATAAACAAATGATTACCCATCATGCTATTTTCTCTCGCATGAAAACAATCACAGAAAAATGTGGGGTTCCATTCCTAGGTATCCATGTTACACGACACACTCATGCTAGCATGTTATTAGATGCTGGAGCAGACATGAAAGAAGTTCAAGACCGACTACGTCACGCATCTATAAGTATGACTATGGATACCTATGGGCACCTTAGCAAAGAGACTAAAGATAAAGCTATTGAAAAGCTTGTAGCACATCTAAATTTCTAATTATCTTGGTCAATTTCTTGGTCAAAAGAAAAATAAAACAGGAGAAACCCTGCCGTAACAAGGTTTCTCCCACATATTTTAACTATTCTTCTTCTTCAGCCATGAATGTGTTGAACACTTCTTCGATCATGTCCCATTCAGCATCTGTTTCGATTTGTTCTAGTTCGCCTTCTGTACCATCTTCATTTTCGATGTATGCATAAGCTTGTAATTCGACATCTTCATCTTCAGATGCTCCTGCTGGATAAAGTAACACGTAGTTGCGTCCAAATTCTTCTTGGCCATCTACTGTTAATAAGATTTCGTATAATGTTTCATTTCCTTGATCATCAACTAATGTGATATGCTCATGTCCTTCGTGATCGTGGTCATGTGTATGATTATTTTCTGTCATAAGATTCCCTCTTTTCATTTTATGTTAAAACCATTTTTTCCCTGAACCATCTAAATAATTTTGTAAAATCATTACAGCGGCTAACTTATCAATGACTTTTTTTCTTTTTGCTCGTGACGTGTTTGCTTGCTCAACTAACATTCGTTCAGCTTGAACAGTGGTCAAACGTTCATCTTGATAATCAACTGGCAAGGAAAACAATTCTTCGATTTTTTCTCCATAAGCGATCGAACTTTCCGCTCTTGGTCCAACCGTATTATTCATATTTTTAGGCAAGCCTACGACGAAACGATCGACTTCATATTCTTCCACTAATTCTTTCAGACGGTCAAAGCCAAACTCTTCAGCTGACTCATTGATCCGAATGATTTCTACGCCTTGAGCAGTCCACCCAAAAGGATCACTAACAGCGACTCCGACTGTTTTTGAGCCTACATCTAAGCCCATGACCCTCATAGATTTACTCCATGGTTCGTGAGATAATCTTTAACGATTACTTCCATGATCTCATCGCGCTCGTGACGGCGAATCAAATTACGTGCATCACGATAACGAGGAATGTAGGCCGGGTCTCCAGAAAGTAAGTAGCCCACAATCTGGTTGATTGGATTGTAGCCTTTTTCTTCTAAAGCCCGATAAACGATCGCTAATGTTTCGCTGACTTCTTTTTTACGACTATCATCAAAACCAAAACGTACGGTTTCATCTGTAAAACCCATGATTCTACACCTCTTTCCCAAAGGTAATCCATTTACCTTATACACCTTTATTTTACTCGAAGTAGCTCAAAACTACAAACAAATCTTCAGAAACTTATAGATAATTTGAGAATATATGCTACATTAGCATACCATAACCTTCATTCAAATCCTTTCATTTAAAGTTATTCTAAACTAAGTATACGCTAAATTTAAATAAACATAAGCTTTTTCGATTTTTCTTCAAGATTTTCACACTTTTTTCGAATATATCTGTTCAATACTGCTCTATTTTTTTGTTGCTTGACCAGTTTCATAGTTGATCGTATAACCATCTTGAACATTATAAATAAAGACATTGAATTCGATTTTTTTGTCTTCGATACTTTCTGCTTCCAGTTGTACCCCTCTTGCTACCAATTCATCCCCTTGAAAATGCGGGGTTACCCGATAACGTACATGATGATTGGTTTCTTTGATATAAGCTGCGATATCATTTTCATGTGCCAACATATAAGGTGCATTCAATGAACGTGTCCCAGTCATCAAGTTTTTGATATTATTGTTTTGGCCAGTTAACTGATAGCCAATCAAATGGCTACGATTATATAACCACTTCCCATTGCTTAGTTTCTTTTGTTTCCATCCTGTTGGATCGACATACAAAGCTTCCCGTTTTTCTTTAGGAAACAATTCTTTACCTAACATAGCGTTCGCAGCACCTACACGATTCAGACGGTCGATATTTGAATAGCTTTGCCATGTTCCTTTTGACAAGCTTAGATCTTCTTTGGAAAAATCCGGTTGGTTATTATTGATCTCGATTTCTTGATGTTTTCCATCATATTCGGGAACATCGGCTATCTTAGAGGCTTGAGGCGTTGACTCGAATATTCCAGTGATTTGTTGGACTATATCGGAATCTTTTTGTGTTGATAAACCAAGTGCACCAGCTAAAATTGCCACAACGATCCCCATAATTGCTTTTGATGATTTTTTTCCCATTTCTTTACTCCTTTACTAAAACAACTATTCTAAACTTTAACATACGTTCCCCTTTTTTAAAATAAAGAAATTTATTTAATTGACGTAATTTACCTGTTTTTATCGTTCTTTTCTATTTGTCTTCTTCACAAATAAAATACGCCACAGATCGGCTTTTTGCTTGCTGTTTATTTCTGACGACAAAAAAAGAGTTTGGGACAAAACTAAAAATCAGTTTTGCCACAGACTCTAACTCCGAATAAACGGTGGCCAAAAGTCAGGTTTTTCGGAAATATCAAAAAAAACGAGCAATACCAAAAACGTATTGTTCGTTTTTATCTCCAATTTCTCAAACCTAAACGACTTTTGTCTCGACCTCTTCATTCAAAAATTCCTATAAGCGGGTGACGGGAATCGAACCCGCGACATCAGCTTGGGAAGCTGGGATTTTACCACTAAACTACACCCGCATCTCACGAATAATAGTATACGCCTAATTTTTTTCAGACTCAAGTTTTTATTTGTTTTTATCTTTTTTCACCTGTTTGTAGTAAAATAAAGGCAATAAATGAACTAATGGAGAAGATGCTATGTCGGAAAAAGAATTGAATTTATTACTTGATACCTGCTTATTGGCTGGAAAAATCATGATGGAAAGCAATGCTGAAATGTATCGGGTAGAAGATACGATGAGTCGGATTGCTCTTGCCTCCGGCAGTTATCGCTTAGTTAGCTATGTGACACAAACTGGACTCTTCATTGGATTTGATCGAACGTCGACGATTCGTATGGAGCAGATCACGAACCGATCGATTAATTTAGAAAAGGTTGTTAAAGTGAACAATTTATCCAGAAAATATGTTGCCGGTCAGCTGACACTAGACGAATTGTACCAAGAATTACAAGAAATCGACAAAGATCGCTCTTTCTTCCCCGTCTGGCTTCAGATTGTCAGCGCAGCGATCATTAGTGGAACGATCATGGTGCTGTTTGGTGGAGAAATGCGTGATTTACCAATTACTGTGATCATTGGCGGAATTGGCTATGCAATTTATTTATACAGTTTGAAATTTTTCCGTATTAAATTCTTATCTG
Organism: Enterococcus sp. VV15; assembly: GCF_005236045.1. Lineage (NCBI taxonomy): Bacteria > Bacillati > Bacillota > Bacilli > Lactobacillales > Enterococcaceae > Enterococcus > Enterococcus sp. VV15. The sequence goes on along the minus strand of NZ_QPTY01000001.1, from coordinate 58,612 downwards.
AGTTTCTTTCTTCCTTATTGATTGGTGTAGCCGCTATCCTTAGTACTCGAATTGGTCTTGGAATCAATCAGGATTTGATCATCATTGGTTGTGTCATGCCCCTTGTCCCTGGGGTACAAATCACGAATGCCATCCGTGATCTACTTGCTGGACACTATGTTTCTGGTGTTTCCAGAGGAACAGAAGCCATGATGACAGCTACGATGATTGGCTTTGCAATCGCCTTTATCTTCCAACTTTTTTATTAGGAAAGGAACATGATGATGTGGAATCTATTTATTCAATTCTTATTTAGCTTTTTAGCTACTGCAGCTTTTGCGATCATCACCAATGTTCCTAGACGAGCATTGATCTACTGTGGTCTATCCGGTGCATTCGGTTGGATGATCTATTGGACTTGTGTTGATTTTGGCGGTAGCCCCGCTTTTGGTTCATTACTGGGTTCCCTTGGCGTGGCTTTCATCAGTAACATTTTCTCTAAACGCTTAAAAATGCCTGTGACTATCTTTAATATCCCTGGCATGGTTCCATTAGTTCCGGGTGGATTAGCCTATCAGGCGGTCAGAAATCTCGTGACAAGTTCCTACCAAGAGGCAGCGAATTATGCTGTCCAAGCCATTATGATTGCTGGTGCGATCGCATTAGGACTAGTTCTATCAGAAGTCTTCAACCATAACATCCGCAATTTCAAAGTCAAGAGAGAATCAATACTGTTAAAAAGAAAAAAACGAATCAAATAATCAACAGTATGAGAAATGAAGTACGCTCTTTCTCCAATATAAAAAGAGGTCGAGACAAATCTAAAATCAGTTTTGCTACAGACTCTCGAATAAACGACTTTTGTCTCGGCCTCTTTTCCACTCTATCACCTATTTTATAGTTTTTCCCAAAAATTCTTTTGGTAGTATCGAATAAGCCAAAGCACACCAGGGATGAGGATAGCAAAAGCAATCCCATTAACGATCCAGAAAGGAAACATGAGTGTAGTAATTCCATAGATAACTAGGATGATCACACTACCAATTATCGTCCCCATCAACATCGCTACCAATCCTAGGGTTCCTGCTCCACGGGTAAAGAGTTGATTGATATTCGTCCAATTTAATAGAAGCAGTCGATAGTCTCGGGCAAAGTAACGCAGTGATAAGATGTAAGTGCCAATTAAGGTACCTAGTAAGAAACTAAGTAAAAAAAAAAGCGGTAAGCGGAAAATCAAGCCAGCTATTATCGCAATTCCTCCTGATAGGCAACTCTGTAATAACCAACCAAAACGAAATTTTTCTTTTAAATAGCGCTTCATGGAGAGTGGCAATGAACGGATGAACAAATAATTTTCTTGGTCTAAAGAAATCAGATTACTGACAAAGGATGTTTGATTGACCGTCAAGGAAGCTAAGACGATTCCAGTGAAAAAAACTACCCCGATCAAACGAATATCAAGTGTACTTAAATTTATCCCATCCCCCACAGCAAAGGCAATAATAAAAATAATCGGCGTTATTAACGAGGATGAAATAACTTGTAAGATCAGGCTAGGCTCTTCGACTAACTGCATATTGTAGTTAAACAATAATTGTCGTAAGGTCTGATCTTTTTTGTGTTTACGCTTCGCTTTTACCTCAGTTGTTGACGCAGTTAGCTGATCAGTTAGTTTTGGTACGATCAATGAGCGAATGGCAAATGACAACACGAGAACTGTTACCAAAATGATACCAAGATTGAGTAGCCCATTTGTAGAAAACGGCTGATTCATCACATGATAAAAAGGTAAAAGAAACACGAGCGGTTGTCGATCAGTCAAGCCTACGCTAATATCAACCGTCTGATGATTCATCCACATGATTCCAACTACTGCAATGACCATCGACCCACCAAGTAAAAGACTAGTCACTGCTTTTTTATGTTTTTTGAACAATGATGTTTGCGCAAGTCCAAAGACGAGTAAGCTAGCGATGCAAAAAAGCAAGATAAGAAATAGCGCAAATAATAAGAATGCGAAGAAAATCGTCACTAGAAAAAAGTGTTGCGCCCGCCAACCAGTTAATAGGAATAACACAAGTAACGGGAAAACAAAGGGAGCGATAGTCATCGCTACTACTAAGATCTTCGATAGGAATAGTTGACTCTGTCTAAATGGCAAAGGTAGAAATGCTTGAAGATCGGTTCCTTCAAAAAAGATGTTATAGATAACAGAAATACTTTGTGACAATCCCAATAAGCTAAACAGTGCCACATAGTAAGTAAAAAAACCTGGCATGCGATTAAAATCTATAGCAAACATGGTAACACTATAAATCAATAAAAATGCTAAGCCAGAAATCACAAACTGTAACATCAAATAACGTGAAAGACTTTTTCCTTTCTTTCCTTTTTCTCGAGCCTTATTAGTCATTTGCGGATTTACGTATAAAAGATTGACACGGATCAGTTCGATCAGTTGTTGTTTATTCATACGTCTCACCTGCGGATTGTCTCCCCGCCATTTTCAAATAGATCGTCTCTAATGTATCCGCTGGCGATTCATTCAATAAATCTTGTACTTTTCCATGATAGATCAGCTCTCCTTTTTTCAAGATAGCAATCTTATCACACAATTGTTGCGCAGTATCTAGTACATGAGTTGAAAAAATCACGGTCTTTCCTTTTGCCACATGCGCTCTCATCATTTCTTTCAGATCATAAGCCGCTTGGGGATCAAGTCCTTGCAGTGGTTCATCCAACACCCAGATATCTGGATCAGGCAATAAGGTTCCGATCAGGATCGTTTTTTGCCTCATTCCATGAGAAAAACTTGCGATTGTCTCTTCCTGATTTCTCCCCAGATCAAAAAGTGTAGTCAACTCAGCTAAACGTTTTTCTTTTTGTGCCGGTTCTATTTCATAAGCTGCAGCAATCAGATCCCAATACTCTCCAGCCGTCAATTGCAAAAATATGTCTGGCGAATCCGGTACATAGCCGATCTTCTTTTTTATTTCTAAACGATTTGTCGATAAATCTTTGCCATCGACCACTATTGAACCAGAAGAAGGTTCGATAATACTTACTAGACTTTTGATCGTAGTTGATTTTCCTGCACCATTATGACCTAAAAATCCAAATATTTTCCCTTGCTCAATCGTTAACGTTAACTCTTTCAAAGCTACTTTTTTCCCATAGTTCTTTGTCAAATTCCAAAATTCAATCATCTTACACCTCTTTTTTCATTTGTGATTTTTTTCTATTGTACGCTTTCATTTTGAATACGTAAATATGTAAAATGCATAGAAAGATGAAATACAACAAAAAAACATGCTGATTTCATCCCACTTATCGAAAGTGAAATCATGATCAACATGTCGCGCGTATAAGAATCAGATCGTTCGAGTAAACAGGTACTCATCATCTGTATTCGGTCGGTTACTGATATTGCCTCCAGTGACTGCTTTGATCAGTTCCCCCAATATGGGTTATGAAATCCGGTCATATAATAAAGGAAAAGATACAAATAAAAACAACTGCCTATGACTAGAAAAATACGGGCAAGTAGCTTGTTTAGTTTAGGGAGGCAAGTACCTAACCAAAAGAAATACAATCCTAAAATATAAGTATAACTAATATTTTCTAGTATCTCTTCGGTCGATCGATTGACATAGTAACTTAGAAAGATCAAGAAAAGCGTAAAGAGTAAGATAAATGAAAAAGTTTTCGAAAATTTGATTTTCTTCATGGATAATTTCTTCTTGCATTATTTCTCAGGCATACGTTGATGTTCTAACGGAAACATGCAAAAAGTCAAATCACAAACAGTTGTTTAAAGTGACCTTTTCTATCGCTTCTTTTCCTCAATGATAGAAAAATTTTTTATTGATTTTGTCTATATGGTACGATACTAATATATATGTAATCGATATCAATCAGTAAAAAGTGCAACTCTCACTTTTACTTAGATCAGCGAAAAAATAATCCATACAAAAAAACTTGTGACGAAAAGAACGTGGGACAAAAGTAAGAAACACTTTTATCTCATTCTTAAAAAACAGATAAACAGTGGGAGCAGAAGCAACGCCTTCTTAAATAAGCCGAAATTCACAAAAATTTAAAAAGTAATTTTCGTGAATTTCTTCTTGTTTCTCGGAGTTAAACACTTCTGTCCCAGCCTCGTTTTCTCTCCAATTTCTCAAACCGAAACAACTTTTGTCTCGACCTCTTTTCGTCACAAAGTTTTCTTTACACTTTCATTAAAATGATCGGTAGACATATTGATTTTTTGGCGCAGCGACTTTGGTTGCTTTGCTTACTTCAACCGAAGGGATTTCTCGCTTAAAGGGTTCATAATAATCGGATTGGATCGTTCCTTCGACTTTGTACCACTCATCGTTTTTGATCGATATCCTATCGGGCATGTGTGTGAGTAGTCCAAAAACTCCTGAATCGGCGACACAGTGAATGATGCCGAAACGAAATAAAAAGCTGTCTTCCTGTTCCCCGTTTGGCGTTTGATACACAAAGCCTTCATAGGATATTTTTTTACCAATGAATTCGCTTGGATAATTATAAATCAATTCCATGATTTCTAAGTAATTCTCATCAGTGATCGTGATTTTTTCTTTGTCACCATATTTTGCTTTCAACTGATTCATCTGATCCAAGTAATCTGATTTATTGAAATAAATGCTGGTATCTGGTTTCAAATATTGTGTCTGCATTTCTGGATCGCCAACTGATTCTTTGCTTACTGGAAAATTGAACCCTTTTGCTTCAACAATCGTCGTATCCAAACTAACTGTTGGAAAAAGTGTGCCGACAATGATAGGCAAAGCCAGTAAAACATAAGCAATCCCACGTTGCCAAGGAGTCGATAGACCATGATCATGTTCTTCATGATGATGCTCGTCTTGGTGATGCTCGTCTTGGTGATGCTCGTCTTGGTGATGCTCGTCATGATCCCTTTTGGCTGAATCACTTTTGACCCAAACGTATAATTGGACAAGCGCAAGTAATGCAGACAAAATCATCGAAAGGATCGCTAAGTAACGATAATGGACATTGATGTACTGATCTAACTTACCTGATACTTGCAGGTACATCATCAATTCAAAATAACCGGATAGTATCAAAAATCGTAGCATGTTTTCCCTCCTAGATGAATAATGTAAAGCCAATCACACTGATGGCGATCAAAGCAATCAGCGAGATAATGAAACGACCATTGAAGTAACGTTTCATCATCAAAAGGTTTTTGATGTCAACCATTGGACCAAATACTAAAAATACCACAACTGGTGCGGTCCCAAATAGACTTAGTAAGGATGAACCAATGAAGGCATCTGCTTCTGAACAGAGGGACATTGTAAAAGCAAGTATCAGCATAATGACGATCGCCAAGATTTTTGTCGACCCAAGAGTCAACATCACTCGCGTTGGTAAATAGGTTTGCATACCAGCAGCAATCAGCCCACCAATAATCAAATACCGGCCTGTGTCAAAAAACTCATCAATGCTATGAGTCAAAACGTGTCCTGTTTGCTGTCCGAATCGTTTCACTTTATTTGTCTTTATTCCAGCGATTTCATGATGATGGTGCGTGGATGTTTCAATTTTTTGGCTTATCTTCTCTTTTAATACAGATTCCTTTTGGAAATAGGCTAACCAAATACCTATGATGAGTGCTACAACAAAACTACCAAGCATCCGCCAACCTGCCATTACCCATGAGTTACCGAAAGCGATAAAAGTAGAAAAAATCACGATCGGATTGATGATCGGCGCAGTAAGCATAAATGCGAAAGCAGTATGTACAGGAACGCCTTTTTTTACAAATTGATGAACGATGGGAACGATACCACACTCACAGGAAGGAAAGAAAAAACCTAAGATTGAGCCAGTTAAAATCGATAAAAACCGATTTTTAGGTAGCCAACGTTTCACTCTTTCTGGTGTTAAAAAAACTTGGAGGGCCCCAGAGATGAGACAACCCAATAATACAAATGGTAGTGCTTCGATCACGATCGATAAAAAGATCGTACTCATCTGCAAAACCGAATTTGGTAAAAAAGAAAACATGATTTCTCCCCTTACTTTAAGCTACATTTGCCAAAATACTATACGCTTTCCACTAAAAAAAAACAAGAGAAGTTGTTATAATTTACACAACTCTTACTTTTTCGTTTTTATCTAAAAAGCAATTCAATTGACATATTCCGTAATTCTGTTTAAATAAGAACAGTATTTTCTTCGTAGCTTTCTTATTACTGGTTAATTTAATAACTTGCTGATTGCTACCAGAAAGGAATGATCCTATGAAAAAAACAACTGATCTATCTGAAGTCCAAGCAGCACTCACTCAAGCAGAAACTGTTGCTGTTTACTTATCGATGCCAAATTGCAGTGTTTGTCATGCTGTAAAGCCTCGCTTTGAAGAATTATTGTCCCACTATGCATTTCCAAGTTTTCACTTGGATGCTGTAGAAACACCAGAAGTGGCTAGTATGTTCCAAGTATTGACTGCTCCAGTTATTTTGATTTTTCATGAGCAAAAGGAGATCGAACGTCAAGCACGCTTCATAGATTTCCATCGTTTGACACGCCTGTTTGAACAATTGGATACGGAGAGTCAACTGAGTTATGAGGACTTATTTAAGTAAGTGTCATAAAAGAGCGTTCCAGAGTTAGCTACAACTCTTGGAACGCTCTTTTTAGGGCTCTATACTTTTTGATGCTGGTGAACTTCACCAACATCATCTGGCAATGAGCCATCATTTATTGAAGAGATCATTACGATTTCCAGTTTATTCCTCGTCTAATTCATGAAATTGGCGATAGACTTCTTGCTTTTTTAATCCGTTTTGTACGGCTACGGCTTTGATTGCTTCATTGGTTTTTTTGCCTTCTGCAATCAATTGTTCCACTTGCTCTTTCAATGAACCGACAATCTTAATTGTTTCTTCCTGAATCCCTGTACTTCCTTCTACGAGAAGACAACATTCCCCTTTTATTGGTTGGTCCTCGATATACGAAAGCAATTCTTCGATAGTTCCCCGCAAATATTCTTCATGGATTTTCGTCAATTCGCGACATAATACGACCTGACGATTTCCTAAAACAGTTAACATGTTTTTTAAAGTCCCACTGATTCGATAAGGAGATTCATAAAAAATCAGTGTTGCCGTATGATTCTTTAATTTTTTCAATGTACTTTCTTGCTCTTTCTTCTTTCTTCCTAAAAATCCATAAAATAGGAATGGTTGTGGCAGTAGACCAGAAGCAATCAGCGCTGTCATGCCGGCCGTTGCACCTGGTAAGGAAACAACAGGAATACCTTCTTCGATACAAGCAACTACCAATTCGTGCCCTGGATCGCTGATCGAAGGCATGCCAGCATCACTGACTTGAGCAATCGACTGACCGTTTTTCAATACTTCCAGAAATTGAGGAATACGCTCTTTATAGTTGTGTTCATGCAAACTTTTCTGAGGCGTATGGATCTCAAAATGATTCAATAATTTTTGCGTATTTCGCGTATCCTCACTTGCAATCAATGCAACTTCTTGCAACATCCGAACACTTCGATAAGTCATATCTTCCAAATTTCCTATCGGCGTAGGTACTAAGTAAAGTGTTCCTGTTGTGTGATTTCCTCTAAAACTTTTTTGGTTAAACATTTTTTATCTCCTATAAAAAACTGGAGCAGGATTTTCTACTCCAGTCTATTATTTACTTTGATCAACGTCCGCTCTCACGGTAGATGACTTCTAAACAAAAGGCACAAGGTTCATCATTTTCTCTTCTTGAACCATAAAGATCATAACAGACATGGAAGCCTTCTTCATAAATCTTTTCTAAATTCATACGTGATTTTGAAAGTTCTTGTTTCACATTTTCTGCTGGTGCTTGTGCTGCTTGGTTCAATTCGCGCAAATGTTCTCTTAAACGCTGATTTTCCATCTCTAGCGTTGTATTTTTTTCAACAATTTCATGTAAGGCTTGTTTCATCTCGACCAATTCAGTCAAAGTATTTCTAAGCTCTGATTCTAATTGATTCAATCCGTCATATAATGATCGTTTATCCATTCATCTCACCTACTTTGATGAAACTTTTTAATTCGTCCCATTCATATTCAACAGGATTTTCCCTTCCAACTAATCGTATTCTTACAAGACGATTAAGAAGGTTCAATCCAACGACTTTCCCTTTACCATCAGGCGTATCTACTACGTTTCCAAAGTCAGGGAGTTCTTTTTTTGTTCGTTCATATTCTTCGCTCTCATACTGCAGACAACACATCAAACGTCCGCATAATCCAGAGATTTTTGTTGGGTTCAATGACAACCCCTGATCTTTTGCCATCTTGATCGAAACAGGAACAAAATCTCCTAAAAATGAGGCACAGCACAACGGACGACCACAGGGACCAATCCCACCGATCAATTTCGATTCATCTCGCACACCGATTTGCTGAAGTTCGATACGCGTGCGAAATACCCCAGCTAGATCTTTGACTAACTCACGAAAATCAATACGTCCGTCTGCTGTAAATGAAAAGATCAGTTTGCTGCGATCCAATGTATATTCTACACGTACGATCTTCATCGCAAGTTGATGTTTTTCTATTTTATCTTTGGCGATTTTGAACGCACGTTTCGCATCTTCTCTATTTTTGTTATCTTTCTTCAGCTCGTTTTCTGTTGCTTTATGCAAAATGGGACTAACTTTATCTGGCAAGTCCTCTGGATCCATTTCTATTTTGGGAACGGCAACAGTTGCGATATGTAAGGTTTTCTGAGATTCAACCAAAACCTTTTCTCGATAATAATACGTTGAATCACCAGGTGAAAAATAATAGATATGACCTGCATCTCTATAACGGACACCTACTACTTCGACCATTTCCTTCCCCCTTGATCCTTCTTTCGCTACTTTTTAGTTGATCGTTCGTAGCACCAATTGTTCTGCTACTGCTTGAAAGCTGACATTGCTTCTCAGTTTTTGTTCTGCAAATAATATACGCTCGATCGTCTGATTGATTTTTTTTACTTGCATGATTTTGTCTTTCTCTAGGGCTTGCTTTAATGCCTCTTGATAATAAAATAGTAAGATCGATAAAGCCGTAAACTGCTGTGATTTTTCTTTAAATAACTTTATCAACTTTTTTTGCACATAGATGAATGCTTGTGTATCATTGCTTTTCATGTACACAAACCACTGCTGAATCGAATCCTTAGCATCATTAAACCATTCATTCTGCGATATTTCAACTGCTTTTGTGAAACTGTTGGTTAAGAACGCCAAAAGTTTTGCTTTTTCCACAGGTATCCCCGCTTCTTGCAGTTTGTGGATCAATACCTCTTTAGACAATTCTTGAAAATGGAGGATTTGGCACCTTGATTGGATAGTTGGTAAGATTCTCCCGACTGAATCTGTTTCGAGGATCGCCAAAAATTCTCCTAGTGGTTCTTCTAGAAATTTCAATAAACTATTGGCCGCACTACTATTCATCTTTTCAGCTTCTTTGATAAGAAAAACTTTCTTGCGTGACTCATAACCACTTCGGCTAAATTCTGTTTGCAGCCGTCTGATTTGATCCACTTTGATGGTTTGACCTTCTGGTTCGATCGTTAACACATCAGGATGTTCCTGATTTTGGATCCGCTGGCAATTATTACAAGTGCCACAAGGAAGTCCATTTTTCATATCTGTACAAAAAAGATGTTGTGCTAACCAAATCCCCATCTCGTGTTTTCCCGTACCTTTTTCTCCTTCAAAAAGATAAGCATGAGCGAGTCGCCCATGCCAAAAGCTGCGTTGAAGCTGTTGATACACGATAGGCTGCATTTGATCTAGAGTAAATTCTTGATCCATAGCTCCTCCTAAAATTGGTAAAATCCTTCAACTGGTAATACAAAGACTGTTGCTCCGCCTACTTCAACTTCTACTGGATAAGGAACGCCACCATCCATAGAGATGTCTAAAGTGACTGGGGTCGACACAAACTGTTTTCTGGATTCGCAAGTTTTTTTGATGATCTCTAACGCATCTTCCACACGGTCATCTTCGATCCCTACGATGAATGTACTATTCCCTGCTTTCAAAAAACCACCTGTTGAAGATAGTTTTGTCGCACGAATATTGGCATCGATCAGTTCATTTGATAAACGGTTGCTGTCTTTGTCTTGAATAATAGCTAAAATGATTTTCATATACAGTCACCTTCCTAATTTTCAAAAAATTGTGGATATTGTTCAATAATCGCTCTATAACTAGTTTGCAAAACATCTTCAAAACTCTTTCTTGCATCGATCTTATGGATGCGTTCAGGATTTTCCTCTGCCAACTTCAAATATGCATGACGCACACGTTGATGAAATTCAAGCCCTTCAGAATCTAAGCGATCGATCTGATTGTGACGATGTTCTTCAATGCGACGCAACCCAGTGTCTGAATCAACATCAAGATAAAGAGTAAAATCTGGTGTCGTACCTTCTGTAGCAAACTCATTCAGTCGAGCAATCTCAGAAATACCGATCCGTCTACCAGCCCCTTGATAGGCTAGTGAGCTGTCCACAAAGCGATCGCATAAGACGATATACCCTTTAGATAGCGCTGGTAGGACTTTTTCGACTAGATGTTGTCTTCTAGCTGCTGCGTAAAGCAATGCTTCTGTCCGCTCATCCATTCGATCGTTTTTTGGATCGAGAATCACTGAGCGGATCTCTTCCGCAATCGGGATACCTCCTGGCTCTCTTGTTTGAATGATCGTTGTTTTTGCTACTTTTTTCAAAAGAGGGAATAGTTCATTTAAAACACTTGTTTTACCTGCACCATCTGGCCCCTCGATCGTGATAAATAGTCCATTCACATTTTTGCCCCCATCTCGTGTTCCTTCTCTATTGTAGCTGAAAAATTTAGTTTATAACAATTTATAACTCGCGTCTGCCCTCGACAGCTTTCAAAAGCGTTACTTCATCGGCATATTCAATATCTGAACCAACGGACAAGCCATGTGCTAGACGTGTCACTTTGATGCCAGCTGGTTTGATCAATCGGGAAAGATACATCGCCGTTGCCTCACCTTCTGTCGTAGCATTTGTCGCAATGATCACTTCTTGGACCTGTGCATCATGTAATCGTTCAAGAAGCGAAGAAATATTGATGTCTTCTGGTCCAGTTCCTTCCATTGGAGAAAGCACACCATGTAGCACGTGGTAAAGGCCATGATATTCACGCATTTTTTCTAGAGCCATGACATCCTTAGGTTCTTCTACCACCAAAATGACTCCTCGATCTCGTGAAGGGTCTTTACAGATCTCACATGTATCTTCTTCGGTGATGTTTCCACAAATACTACAAAAATGAAGATCACGTTTTACACTTAGCAAAGATTTGGCAAATTCGTTGACCACTTCATCCTTCATATCGATCGTATAAAAAGCTAATCTCGTTGCTGTTTTTTGACCGATACCTGGAAGTCTCATGTAACTGTCGATCAACTTTGCGATTGGTTCTGGATATTGCATCTTTCATTACCCCTTTAGGAAAAATTAGAAGGGTAGGCCCTTTGTGTATTTTCCCATTGTTTTTTCAGTTTCTACGTCGATTTTTGCAAGTGCATCATTCACTGCCATGATCACTAAATCTTGTAACATTTCTGTATCTTCCGGATCAACGACACCTTCGTTGATTTGTAGATCTTTCATGCGGCGGTTACCAGTAAAAACGACTTTGACTAAATCATTCGTAGCTGTTCCAGTAAATTCTGTTTCATTCAATTTGTCCTGTGCCTGTACCATTTCTTTTTGCATTTTTTGTACTTGTTTCATCATACCTTGCATGTTGCCCATTCCGCGCATCATAATATCATTCTCCTTTAGTTCATTTAATTGCTATTCATTCTATAATCACTTGTTAATCATCGACGATAGTCACAATGTCAGGTCCAAATATCTCTTCTGCTTTTGTAACGATCGTTTCTTCTTGCGGTTCATTTTGAGGAATCAATTCGATTTCTTGTGATTCATCTTCTGGCGCAAATGAATCTTCTGTACCACTGTCTTTTGCTTGGATCAAATAATCTTTACGGATCAGAGGCCAGCTTTCTCGGGTGATATAAACTGGCTCTGGTGCATAATCTTGGATCATCCGACTAAGGTTGTTATGGATCGAAAGCTTTAGTTCTTCATCATTCGCTGCTCGTTGACAGACGATCTCATAGTCAAAAGCAATCACTAACCCATTGGGACTAGCAGCAACAGGTTCACTTGCTTTTAGCATCGCTCGTTGAGTCACAGATAGGCTCATTAGCAGATCGTCCCAGACTTCTTTGACATTATTCAAATGTTTTCTTGTCGCTTCTTTTAATACTTTATAAACACGTTCAGTTGGTACGCGATACGTATTTGCTTGCTTTTTCTGAACAGGTGCGTGCGTTTGCTTGGCAGGTGCTTGATTGGCACCTCCGCTGGTCTTGATAGCACTGATTTCTTTTTTTAGTTCACTGATTTCTTTTTGCAACTGCTTCACAAGCTGATCATCTACTCCGCTTTCTTGGCTTGTACCATTGCCACTAGGAGCCTGTGCTAATTTGACTGTCGCTACTTCTAGATAGATCGTTGCACTGTTCGTAAAACGAATCTCATTTTGTGTGTCACTCAATATGCGGATCATTTGGAATAAGCGATCAGCTGTGACTTCTTTAGATAGTGCCACAAAAGGCTCTCTGATAGATGTCGTTTGTTCTGCTAAAAGGTTCGGTGCTTGTTGGAACATCAATAGATCCCGACAGTATTGTAAAAGGTCCTCTAAGAAACGGCGAGATTCCTTCCCAGCTGCCAAAATATTGGTCAGCGCCTCTAACGCCTTAGGAACATCTTTATTCACACACGCACTTAGATACGCATCCATCATCTCATTTGTCAGACTTCCGGTCACCTGCATCGCGTCATCCAAAGTAACGGTCCCATCACTGAATGAGATTGCTTGATCCATGATACTTAAAGCATCCCGCATCCCGCCTTCTGCAGCTCTTGCGATCACGCCCAGTGCTGGTTCTTCATACATGATATTTGATTGGTCTAAAATAAATTTCAGATGTTCAACGATATCTGCTGCGGTGATCCGCTTGAAATCAAATCGTTGTGTTCTTGAAATGATTGTTGCAGGAATCTTGTGCGGTTCAGTGGTTGCTAAAATAAAAATAACATTTTCTTTTGGTTCTTCTAATGTTTTAAGTAAGGCATTGAATGCTCCAGTAGAAAGCATATGTACTTCGTCTATGATATAGATTTTGTACGCTGCCTTAGTAGGTGCATAATTGGCTCGATCTCGGATAAAGCGGATTTCTTCTACTCCATTGTTGCTTGCTGCATCGATTTCAATGACATCTTCTTGCGTTCCTGCAGTAATCGATTGACACATTTCACATTGGTTGCAGGGTTCACCATCTTTACTATTTGGGCAGTTGATTGCTTTTGCAAAAATTTTAGCTGCACTCGTTTTACCAGTTCCTCGTGGTCCTGTAAACAGATAAGCATGAGAAGTTTTGTGGGAAACGATAGCATTCTTCAAGGTCTGGGTAACTGCTTTTTGTCCAACGATATCGTCAAAACGTTGGGAACGCCAGACGCGATAAAGTGCTTGATATGCCATGAGGATCCCCCTTTTTTTAAAAATTCACTATCTTTTATTATACGTGATTTTAGAAAAAAAAACTACTATAGTTCTCGTGTAGTTTCTGCTTTTTTTATCGTTGCTCGTTCATTAACTATTCCCACATAAGAGTGCTTTTTCCCTATAAATTCTTTCATTCGAAGTCTGATTCTACATCTTTCGACCGAGCGCTTTTCATTTCCCCTATGGTATAATGAAATCATCAATCTATTACAACAACACTTTCATTAGGGAGGAATTTTTTATGGGTCTTATCAAAGCAGCAACAAGCATGATCGGCGGCGGATTAGCAGATCAGTGGGTCGAGGTCATTGAACCTGATGATATGAGCGACACCACCGTCATGACAAAGGGCGTAAAAGTACGAAAAGATGACAAACGTGGGTCAAACCGAAAAGGCACAGCAGATGTTCTGACAGATGGTTCAGTGGTCCATGTCTATCCAAATATGATGATGCTTCTCGTAGATGGTGGAAAAATCATCGATTATACTGCTGAAGAAGGCTACTATACGATCAAAAATGATTCTGCTCCCTCAATGTTCAATGGTTCATTGAAAAGCGCGATTGCAGAAACTTTCGACCGTTTCAAATTTGGCGGTGTCACACCTCAGAAACAACAGGTTTTCTATATCAATCTGCAAGAAATAAAAGGAATCAAGTTTGGGACAAGTTCACCACTCAATTACTTTGATAATTTTTATAACGCTGAATTGTTTTTACGTGCGCATGGTACGTATTCGATCCATATCACTGATCCGATCTTATTCTATACCAATGCTATCCCTAAAAACAAAACACAAGTGGATATCTCGGATATCAACGAACAATATTTAGCAGAATTTTTAACCGCTTTACAATCTGCAATCAACCAAATGTCTGCAGATGGACAACGTATCTCTTACGTTCCTTCTAAAAGTTTAGAATTAAGTAAATATATGGGAAATGTCTTGGATGACTCATGGAACGAGCTACGTGGAATGGAAATCGTTTCTGTTGCGGTCGCAAGTATTTCCTATACAGATGACTCTGTCAAATTGATCAATATGAGAAACGAAGGCGCTATGTTAGGCGATCCTAGCATCCGAGAAGGTTACGTCCAAGGATCAATCGCTCGTGGAATGGAAGCTGCTGGCAAAAATGATGCTGGTGCTATGACTGGTTTTATGGGCATGGGTATGGGCATGAATGCAAATGGCACGTACCTTTCACAAGCTGCACAAAATAATCAAGAACAGATCAACCAACAACAAGCAGAAAAACAAAATCAACAAGCAGCTCAAGGCAACGAAAACACTTGGACTTGTCCTGTCTGCAGCACAGAAAATACAGGTAAATTCTGCTCGAACTGTGGTACAGCAAAACCTGTCGCAAACGTCCAACCGAAATTACAAATGAAATGTAGTGAATGTCATGAAATCGTGGATCTTTCAAATGGTATCCCTAAGTTTTGTCCAAATTGCGGAAAACCATTCAAAGGTATCCCACTTGATTAAGTATTAGAAAGGTGTGGCGCGGATGGATGTTCTTACGCATAAATGTCCCAACTGTGGTGGTCCCTTAACATTTGACCCCAACGATCAAAAATTCCATTGTGATTACTGTCTAAATATCTATACGGAAGAAGAAGTTAGTCAATATGAACAAGAACAAAAAGAAGCTCGCGGTGCCCAAACGCAGCAAACTTCTGCTGAGGAAAACGGAGCCGATCAATTTACCTTTACTGCCGAAGAACAACTAGATCAGATGGACGATGCAGAGAAAAAAGCATTCGCAGAATCTGGTGGACTATCTGATTCTGCAGATGATGCAACACCAACTGGAACGATGGAAAATGAGGATAATGAGGCAACAATGGAATTGTTTCTTTGTCCAAGCTGTGGTGCAGAAATCGTGACAGATGCAACGACTGCAGCAACTTATTGCTATTATTGTCATAATCCGGTCGTTTTGTCCGGACGACTGAGTGGCAAATTTTTACCGAATAAAGTCCTACCCTTTGCTGTAGAAAAAGAAGAAGCCATCACTAAATTCTTAGCGTGGACAAAGAAAAAATGGTTTGTTCCCAAAGCTTTTTTCAACAAAGACCAAATAGATAAATTAACAGGAGTCTACTTCCCTTATTGGGCAACTGATGCTACCGTAGATGGTTCTTTACAAGCAAATGGAACTGTTATCCGTATCTGGCGTGTCGGTGATATCGAATATACGGAAACAAAACAGTTTGCTGTACACAGAGAAGGTTCTCTCTCTTTTAAAGAGTTGGTAAAAAATGCCTTATCAAAAAATACCCAACAAAAAATGGTAGAAACTGTTCAACCATTTCCTTTAGAGAAAGCCATCGACTTTAAAAGTCAGTATTTGGCTGGCTTCCAAGCTGAAAAACGTGATATTGAATATCAAGCAATCAAATCGCAAGTCCAATCTGAGCTTCAAGACTATTCAGAAAAACTACTACGAGATACTGCAAGTGGCTATACGACACTAACGAACGTCCATGCCTCTGTGGACATCACAAGCGAGAAAAATGAGTATGTTCTTCTCCCTGTATGGCTAGTTACCTATCGTAGCAGCGATAGCAATAAAAAAGTTTACTACTATGCGATGAATGGACAAACAGGTAAAGTCAGTGGTGTTTTACCCATCAGTCACAAAAAACTTGGTCTGACAGTCTTTGGAATCTTTGCCGTCTTAGCAATCCTCTTTATGATTGGAGGGTATCTAATATGAACAAAAAAATTCTCCTATTTTTCTTGACAGCTATCGGCTTGTTCTGGACCTCTTCTGTTCAAGCTGCCACACCGCCGATCAACGATGAAGCTGGCCTGTTCACTCAAGAACAGATCCAATCCTTAGAAAAACAAGTTCAGCCTCTAAATGAAAAAATCAAGGGGCAAGTCTTAATTGTGACGACAACTTCGAATTCCGAAGAACCACGTGATTTTGCTGATGATTATCTAAGAAATGCAGTCGGCAACGACAATAACGGCTCCGTCCTACTACTAGATATGGGCCAACGTGAAATCTATATCTCTACTTCAGGGAATATGATCGACTATCTAGATGATAATCGAATTGATGCTATCCTTGACGATGTTTACGATCAAATGTCAAACGATGCATATTACGAAGCGGCGCAAACTTATCTGACAAAGGCAAGTGAATATGTCGCAGATGGCGTACCAGGCGGTCATTATCGCGTGGATGAAGAAACAGGTAAAATCACTCGCTATAAAGTCCTAACACCTGTTGAAATAGTGATTTCGATTGTCCTTGCTTTGGTTTTAAGCTTGGTCTTCTACTTTGTGACAGTTTCAAGGTATCAGTTGAAATCTGGTACGTATAAATACCCGTTCCGTGAAAAATCAACAATAAAATTAACGGACAAAACGGATCGCTTAACGAACTCATTCGTCACTACCCGCCGTATCCCAAAAAGTCCCCCACCTGGCAGTGGCGGAGGCGGAAGCACCACCCATTCAAGTGGTGGCGGCACTTTTGGGGGAGGCGGACGAAGCTTCTAACAGTGATCATCTTTTCAATAGTCCCATTTTCCCATATCACTGAACTCTAAACCACCCGTTCACACGGGTGGTTTTCTCTACGACTGAAAGCCTCTTTTACCGGTATAATCCTCAAAAACTGACTGAATCAGTGCACTTTTGCGTTACATTTACTCAGTGTCTCTCAAAGAATCTCTAAACACTTTTACCGTTCTTTTATACTGTAGGATTAAATTCTTTGAACAGTGTAAGCTGATCTGCTAACTAAGGTTCTCTCGGTTGATTACGAATCCTACAAAAAATCTAAGACAGAATTTTGTTCATTCTGTCTCAGATTTCATTTTATGCAACTCTTCCATCCTTATTGCCAAAGAGCTAATTAAATCCGTTTCATCAATGCTTTGTTTGCTTTAAGCCGGGACTGGTGATACCGTTCTAGTGCTAGCTCTTTGATCAAAGTATCGATCACATACAGTTGATTGATTGCGGCGGTAAAAGAACCTGCATCAGATGAATATTCCTTTGCTGAAGCGATCAGAGCCACTTGGCTAATTTGAGCGACCGTTGAGCCCATATAATTAGTGATTGCAATCGCCTAACAGCCCTGAGATTGTGCTAACTCTATATTAGCAATCACTTCTGGTGTGTTTCCAGAGGTACTGATTGCAAAACAGACTTCACCGGGTATCATATATGCTGCATTGATACTTTGGAGATGCCCATCTTGAACGAATTCCACATGTTTTCCCAGACGTTTCAACCGATTCGAGAACTCCGAACCAATCAAGCCAGAACTCCCTACTGCAAAAATCACGATCCTACTCGTGTCATGAATCAGGCGGGCAGCTGCAGCTAAATCGGATTTTTAGATAAATTCTCGGGTTTCTTGCAAACTTTGTTGATACTGTTCATAAATTAAATCGGCATCCGCCTTCTCCTCGGAATCACTTGCTCGGACAATTGCTGCTTGACTCTTAGCTAACTCAAATTTCAGATCTTGGTAACCGAAGAAACCAATCTTTCTAGCAAAGCGAATGATCGTACTCTCACCAATCCTAGCCATCAATGAAAATTCATTAATGGATAATTTAGGAATTTCATCTGGACTACTTAAAATAAGTTGTGTCACTTTTTTTCAGATTTACTCAAAGACGGAAAATAACTGCTGATTATAGGCAGTAAATCCATACCATCGTCTCCTATCGTTTCTTCCATTATAGATTTGATAGCACTAAAAGAAAAGGACCTAGTATCGTGTTGAAATAACTAATCAAACTGAAAATTAGCAATTAACAGTTCTTCGATGAAATCATACAAAACTAACTGTTGCCAATTCATTCATCCACTTGATGACATCGACACTACACTAGTTGTGCATCAGAACATTTTTGTCTCACCGTTTATCCGTTTTTAGAGATACGAGAAGAGACTGAGACAAGTGTTGTCCCAGTCTCGAAAACCAGATTGGAAATTCTGCTGTTCCGCTTAAAAATCGATGGACTCACAAAAACGTCTCATGTATAGTTATATCTAATTAAAATAAGCTAAGATAAACGGAAAGATTATAGTGGCTAAAACTTATCCTACTAAAACATAAGAGAAATCTTAACCACTTTTTGACAACGTAAGAGAAGAAATACCAAAAAGTTATTCTAGTGATGCTGCTAGTTTGTTCTTATACGAAAAAAGAACAGAAAGAATTTTTTGTTCTTTCTGTCCCGATTATTCTAAGATTTCTTATTAACGACATCATTTATCAATGAGCCTAAAAAAGCTAAGCAGTTAAGCTTAACTTTCAATGATCCGTTTTTATAGGTGCATGACGCTTTTTGGAATCACTGCAAAAAGGATCCTTGTTAAGTATGTTTTTGTTCTTAGAAAATGATGTTGTCCTCTAATAAGTCCATATTTGTAATGATGATTCGATGGTCTTTCACTTTGATTATCCCGTTTTTTTTCAGCTGCTTTAAAATACGGCTAACACTGCTTGCTGTAGAGATCCCACAGAACTTAGCGATCTCTTCGTTAGTAATAATGAAATCGATCATCAGTCCCTCCTCTGTTCGTACACCAAATAGATCATACAATTCATATAATTGCGTACAAACCGCCCCTAACTTTCCATTTAATAACATTTGTTGCATTTTTTTCATTGAATAGAGTAAGCGATAACGATAATACTCTTTGACGTAATGTTGCATCTTAGGATC
Source organism: Enterococcus sp. VV15 (assembly GCF_005236045.1). NCBI lineage: Bacteria > Bacillati > Bacillota > Bacilli > Lactobacillales > Enterococcaceae > Enterococcus > Enterococcus sp. VV15. Next base: position 39,258 of record NZ_QPTY01000001.1, on the reverse strand, counting down.
ATCGTTGATCTGTTCCCAAAACTTTACACGATTGATTCGATAAAATTCTGCATATTCTGATTCTACTCGAATATTATAAGGAGAATCAATAAACTGAGAATATTCATCTTTGATCAATGAGACGATTTCAAGATCTTTTATGTATCTCAGATTGAATTCTCTTCCATCATTTGAAATGACACTCGCCTTCACTGTTCCTTCTTTCAATATATAAGTGTAGCAATCTTCCACACCTTCAAACGTCAGATACTTATGATATCTTTTTCGTACAATCGGAAAATTATTTCTTTCCAAATATTCCTTCAGCACTCTACTGTCCAATGATGCTCCCCCATCCAAACTTTCATCTAAAAAAGATAATACAAGATTTCTGTACTTTTTAAAGTTCAAAAGTATTTTACTAATGATATTAACATTTGTTAAGTACTATTTTATATTACGTACGCGATTTTTTTCTTTTTTTTGTTTCGGTATACTGCGAATGTAAAAATTTTTAAGAATAGAGGGAAAAAAATGAACTATTGGATGAAAACAATCATTAATCGACTTGAGACGGCATATCAAACAAGATTTGATATGAAAGCATCATTAGTCTTCTTAAATGATGCGTATCAAAACTCTATTGAGTTAGTTAAAGCCGTGGATGAACAACCATCAAACGAATTAGAAGAATTTCTTGATTTATTTATGACAACTCGTGATTTATTTATTCGTCAATTGGTGGATCGTTATCCGTCAAACTATCATGACGTCGAAGTCCAAATTGAAAAACTAAAAGCATATTCAGATTAAGGGGACCTTACAGAACACATGGAAAAGAAATTATTCAATAAATATTTTATCGGAATCACACTTATTAACTTCATTGTCTATTTGATCTACTATTTACTTATGGTCATCATCGCAGTCATTGCTCAAGATGATCTACATGCTACCATGAGCCAGGCAGGTTTTGCATCAGGGATTTACATTATTGGTACACTATTAGCTCGCTTATTTATGGGAAAACAATTGGAACTTTTCGGTCGTAAGTTCACATTGCGTGGCGGTGCGATCTTTTATTTCCTTTCAACTCTAGCTTATCTTTACACACCATCAATCGGTGTTTTATATCTTGTTCGCTTTTTAAATGGTTTTGGTTATGGAACAGTTTCAACTGCAACAAACGCAATCGTAACTGCCTATATTCCTGAATCTAAAAAAGGTGAAGGAATCAACTATTACGGTTTAAGTACAAGTTTAGCTGCTGCTATTGGACCATTTTTAGGGATGATCTTACTTAATTTGACAGATTTCCACTTTATTATTTGGTTCTCAATCGTACTTGTTTTTCTTGTAACAATTGCTTGTATATTTTTCCCAGTGAAAAATATCGTATTGTCTGATGAACAAAGAACTTCATTACGTTCTTGGAACATCAACGGCTTTATCGAAAAGAAAGCTTTATTTATTACTGGTATCGCATTTTTGATGGGTCTTTCTTATTCAAGTGTTTTGTCTTTCTTATCTTCTTATACTAAAGTCATTCATTTGGTTTCCGCTGGTTCGTTTTTCTTCGTAGTATATGCTTTAGTCATTACCTTTACTCGGCCATTAACTGGACGCATCTTTGATGCAAAAGGTGAACAATATGTCATGTATCCTAGCTACCTATTTTTAACAGCTGGTTTATTCTTATTAAGTATAACAACAAATAGCATTACTTTATTGCTTTCTGGTGCACTCGTTGGTCTAGGATATGGAACATTTATGTCAAACGGTCAAGCGGTTTGCTTAAAGATCGTGAAGGAGCACCGAATCAGTATTGCTCTTTCAACCTACTTTATCGGTTTAGATTTAGGTCTTGGTGTCGGCCCTTATTTGATGGGTATATTGAAATCACTCACTTCATTCAGAGGATTATATGTGATTTCAGGGATTATCCCGTTGATTTGTACTGTTCTTTATTTAGGATACAATCATAAAAAGAAGCAACAAATAAAACTTGAAATGAATTAAACTGAGCATTTGCTAACAGAATGATTCTCACATAACGCAACGATTTCACAAATAGCCAGATGGTCGCAAAAATATCTTTCATATTTTTGCGACCATCTGGCTTATTTCTTTTCTATAAAAATGATTCGATTCATCTACTCCTAAAAAAGTTTTTATCTTTCCTTTTTAGTTAAGCCATATGCTGCCAATTCATAAAGGCGCACTGCCGAATCGGCTCCTTGTGTTGGTTGACTAACAGTCAATCGAATAAATCGTGCGGGCGTTGCTGTAAATGTATTGAGGGTATTGTTAGAACTATTGTTTACCGTACGAGAAACTTCATGAAAATTTAGTCCATCTTCACTCAGCTCAAGTGTATACGCTCTCGTGTTCATACTTGGACTTTCTCCTCCTGCTGAGGCATGTGCCATCTGTACTTCACCTACTATTTTTACTGATCCTAAATCAACTGTCAGGGTATGTGGCGCACTACCTGTTGCACACCATTTTGTTCCTAAATCTCCATCAACAGCGAACTTTGGTGCTTCCGCTTCACTTACATAAGAAGAAGCTTCTACTTTGGCATCTTTAGATAATAAGGTTAAACCATTTTGTGCTTCATTGGTAATAGTGATGATTCCTTGCATTCTATTCGTGGTTGTACCTGCCTCATTGGTTGCGGTCAATTGAACATCGTAGACCCCTTCTTTAGAATAAGTCACCACAGGATTTTGGTCTTGACTTGATTCGATTGAGGCCCCTTCAAACGTCCATTGGATATTTTGTGTATTTGCCGAAGAAGTGTTTCTAAACTCAATTTTTTCACCTGGCGCCGCTATCGTTTTAGATACAGAAAAAGAAGCCTTAGGTGGTTTCATCTGTGGCCAGTCAAACGTGACGATCTGTGACGATTGGCCTTGCTTGCCGTAAAGATCAACAGGCACGATTTCGATACCTGTTACTGATTCTCCTTTCCGTTCAAGCGCATCAATAAAATGTGTTTCTGCAGATGTTGCCCCGATAAATGAACGCTCACCATTTTCCAGTACACGGAAAATTTCATAGCGTGCATTTTGTTCTGGATGAATACTATTCCATGTCAATCGAATGCCTGCATGTATCCCTTCTTCATCAAATTTGGCCTCTTCGATTACGGGATTTTCAACAATTGATGCGGATACTTTTCCTTGTGGTGCCGCAACGATCTGTCCAACATTCAATGTATATTCGCTATTGTCAGTGAAAGAAGATAGATCATAAGAGATGGAAGTCACTACTTTACCCGCCGCTTTATTTAAGTGATAGACAACCGTAGTCCAATCATTTGTCACTTTTTTATTCCCTTTAAATGTTTCACTTGTTCCATCCTCAAATTCCAGTATGAGGTCTAAGTTTGTGCGGTCCGTTGCTTTTGCAGTAGTTGTGAATGTCATATTTTTTTCGATTTTAGCCTTTGTTTGATACAACTTGATTTTATTTGGTTCTTTTGCAGCTATCTTTCCAGCTAATGCAATTGAACTTCCACCATTATAAGCAGTCGTATAATCAATACTACCTGACAACTCACTGCCGGATCCCTGTTCAATGATCCAGCGATATGTTGGCATGATGTCTTGCAGACTACGATTGTTCCATTCTGTTGTTGAAATCGGTGTTCCATTCAAATAATAGCTATAGCCATTTCCAACATTAAAGTTCGTCACAAATGGCCATTGTGTAATCGCGGTTTGCTCAACTGCGAAGGTAGAGATCCCTGGCCATTCAATCCCTTCTGGTAAAACACCCTTAGTCGGATCATTCTGTTTGTTTACCCAGAAATGTTCTTCTTTTTGTTGATATTCATTTGGATCACTAGCAGAAGAATACGTCCAGCTTGGAACATATAAGCCTAATGAGGTATAGGGTATGCCTTGATTGTCAGCAAAAAGATTCCATCTTACCGGTGTATCATATCCTCTTTCTTGAACATCGATTCCGGCAAACAAATCATATGGATCAATCCCTAATGTTTCAGCTTTTTCTTTTGATTTACGTAATAAATCTTGACTGGCTAGTCGGTCGGTATTCCACCAGAAATTAAGAAACATGCTGTCTGCTACAGGATTCAAATCGGCATCCACTAGATAATCTTGATTTTTCTCTGTCAGTGCATTCTGCCAATCCATCTTCCCCTCATTTGTCATCGAATCATACCACATGACTTCCAATTCATTACTCGTTTTTTCTTTAAATTCAACGATTAGTTCTTTCATTAGATCTGCATGTTTTTTCGTTAAGCCTATCTCTGTTTCTTGGTTGATAAACCACCCATCAAATCCATATTTCTGAGCAACTTCAATTATTTTATCAACAATGGGAAAATGGCCTGATGCATCCTTTTTTAAAAATATATCGAGCCATTCGATTTTTCCGCCATGTGCTCCTTGAGGGAAGAAGATCGTTCCAAGAACTGGCACACCATTTTTGTGCGCTGCATCTGTCACATCTGGACTTGGTGGAACGATTATTCCTTCACCAGCCGAACCGCCCCAGTAAACTAACTGATCAATATATTGCCAATTTGAAAAAACATTCGCATCAAACGTGTTTGAACCTCGTGGCGCATTACCGCTTGTACTACTATTCATGATCGATAAAGCAACCACTTTCATCTGTTCATTTTGCGTTTTGTTTGCTTTTATCAATTGAGATTTTTCTACTCTTTTTGCTAACGGTTCCGTACTGACGTTATATTTAGCATCTGCATCTTTCGCAAATGACCACTCTAACAATTCATCTGGGAACCAGTAAGATGATTCTGGCTGATTCTCCATTGAAGTGGCCACTGCACCTTGTGTTTCAGGTTGTTCCTCAGCAATGACAGGCATAGTTCCAAAAAATAATCCTATGATTCCAAACCCAACTAGTGTTCCTATTTTAAAAGTCTTCGCTAGCTTTTTCATTCAGTCCTCCTATAATATGTCGCAACCTTTATTTTAAATAAAAATATCCCCGCTCGATGCTCCTTTCTATCCAATAATCGTTCCAATTAAAATGATAGCGCTTGCTAAAAGGTGTGTACATGAACATATTATAGATTTATCAGTACAAATCATAGATTATGTTATGGAGTTTCAGGTATCAATAAAAACAACGAATGTGATGATCATTCATTTTCGTGAATTGATCTTTTGATAGTTCTTTACTTGTTACTAAGTAATCGATCTCATGGCATGCAATCGCTTGATGCATAAATCGTTGCCCTACTTTCTCTTGTGTTGCCAATACCATCAAATGGTTTGCTTGCTTCCGGAACGCTTTTTTTAATAGTGCTTCGCCTTCATGTGTTTCGGTTACTCCTTGAGTAAAATCGAAGCCACGGCAACTAATAATAGCTAAATCTGCGGAATAGGTTAGTACGTCGTTGTAAGCTTTTGAGCCATTGATCGTCGCTCTTTTTTGAACGATCGTCCCACCTACGATCGATACTTTCGCTGATGTAAATTCGCTTAGCATTGCTGCTGTGATCACGCCGTTTGTAATGATCTGCAATCCTTCATATCTTCCTAGATTTCGAATCAGGTGCAAACTAGTCGTGCTAGAATCTAAAAACAAGACCATATCATCTTTGATCAAAGATGAGGCAATGTCTGCGATCTTTCTTTTTTCTGTTTCTTCATCTAATTGATTGATTTTCATCAAATATGGCACATCGATTTTTTGATTATCTACTAACATTGCACCGCCACGAACTCGGCGAATCAAGCCACTTTTTTCTAAGGCTACAAGATCACGCTTGATCGTCGCCTCACTGTAATTAACTAGATCGATCAGATCAGTGATTCTTACAAACTGATTGCTTTTTAAATGATTCACGATTTTCTGTTGACGATCTTCTACTTCACTTAGCATTTCCGTCTCCTCCTATTCTTTGCATCTACTTTAACACCAAAAAGAGCTTTGGCAAAAGCCAGCGCTCTTTTGGATCATGACTTTTTAATATAGTTCTGCTTTACCAATCGTATTCAGTACACCCATTTTATGCTTCACTACCTCTTGAACCTTTTTATTTGCGTAAGGATAGACAGCATTTGGTTCATACATTTCTGGATTGTCGCTCAATATTTCTCGTAGTGCATCAAAGAACACACTCTTGAGATCTGAACTGAGATTGACTTTTGCCACTCCATATCTGACTGATTCACTGACTTCCGCATCTGGATTACCTGAACCACCATGCAATACAAATGGCTTATCGATTTGCTGATTCAACTCTTTCAATAATTCGATATTCAATTTTGGCGTTTTGTCTTTAGGATATAATCCATGAGCTGTGCCGATAGCAATTGCTAATGAATCGATATTCGTTTCTTCGACAAAATGTTTTGCTTGTTCAGGATCCGTATAGATGATGTTCGCCGCCCCACCTTCTGCAGAGCCGTTATTGCCAATCGTGCCAATTTCTGCTTCTACTGAGACGCCCACTGCATGAGCTAATGCAACGACTTCTTTGGTAATCGCTAAATTGTCTTCAAAAGATTGTAAAGATGCATCGATCATCACCGAAGTATAACCATTTCGTATCGCCCGCAAAACATCTTTCACTGTACCACCATGATCCAAATGAATCACTACAGGAACCTTACTATTATGGGCATAGGCTCTAACAGAAGCAATGAATTCATCATTGAGATAAGCAATTTCATCAGGATGGATCTCTAAAATAACTGGAGCATTTAGTCTTTCAGATTCTTCTATGATCGCTTTCAACATATCATAACTACAGATATTGAAAGCCGGAACGGCAAATTGATTTTCCTTTGCAACTTTTAGTAACTCTTTCATTGTATATAACATTATGCTCCCACCTCATTTGTTCGTTTTTCTTCTTTTACTTTTTCTGTAGCTGTCTTTTCTTCCGCCGATTTTTTTAGCAATCCTAAGGAAAGTGCTGTAACAACTGTACCAGAGGCAATCGCCACTAAATACATTGGTAAATCATTCAACACATTAGGGATCAGCATGATCCAAATACCGCCGTGAGGGGCCATCGAAGTTACTCCAGCTGCCATCGAAATCCCTGCAGCAGTAGAAGACCCGATAATCAAGCTAGGAATAACGCGAATGGGGTCAGATACCGCAAAAGGAATCGCTCCTTCTGTAATATAGGAAGCTCCTAGTATCCAGCATGATTGTCCAGAAGTTTGTTCTTCCTTCGTAAATTTTTTCTTGAACAAAATCGTAGCTAACGCGATACCTAAAGGTGGCGTCATCCCTGCAGCCATACAAGCTGCAATCGGTGCATTCACACCTGCCGACATCAAACCGATGGAAAATGTAGAAATCGATTTATTGATAGGTCCACCCATGTCAGCCGCCATCATGACCCCAATAATCAGACCAAACATCAATCCTGATGTATTTCCTAAACTATTCAACCAGTTAGTCAACGTATCCAATAACCAAGAAATCGGCTGTTCGACAATGAAAACCATGGCTAGACCAACAATAAGAATCGATACAAACGGCACTACGATCAACTGATAGATCGAAAGAAGTTCTTTTTTGATCGTTACTTTATTTGCTAGAAAATCAGTCAGATACCCCGCTAATAATCCACCGATCATTCCGCCAAGAAACCCAGAACCTCCAGTTGAAGCAAGTAGGCCAGCAACAATTCCTGGAGCAAATCCAGCTTTTCCAGCAATCGAAGTGGCGATACCTGCTCCTAAAGCCGGCACCATCATGGCAAACGCTGTATCGCCACCAATACGTGACAGCGCACCTGCTAATGCATTATAATTTTCTGATTGCGGATCTGAAGCTGTAATACCGAAAGCAAAGCTCAACGCAATGATAATGCCTCCAGCAATTACAAATGGCAGCATATAATTCACGCCACTCATAAAATGATTATAGAGAGTTGGCTTTTGACTTTTTCTTGCTTTTTGTTTCGTTGCTCCTGAAACTTCACTTACTCCAATTCCTTCTAATGCCTCTTTGATCACCAGTTCCGGCTCTTTGATTGCCCGACTCGTGGATACTCGTTTTACTTCTTTACCTGTAAACCGTTCCATACCAATCTCTTTATCAATTGCTAAAATAATTGCTTGTGCCTCTGCAATTTCACTTTCCGTCAATGTATTTTCAGTTTTGATTCCTTGTGTTTCAAACTTTGCTTCAAGATTCATTTTCTTAGCAGTAATCTCTAGTTTTTCCGCTGACATATACGTGTGGGCAATTCCAGTAGGACAAGCTGTCACACCAATTATTTTCATCATTGTTCTCCCCCATCTACTTTTTTACTAGCATACCTCTGATACCTGATAACAATAGTTCGGCTTTTGGATAGTCGCTTTACTCAGTTAAACACGTGAGGATTTCTGCTGCAGTAACTGCCTCTTTCAATTGTTGTCTAAATACTGGATCGATCAATTTTCGTGACAATGAACTCAAAATTTCTAAATGTTCGTCTGCTGACTTTTTAGGTACGGCGATTGCAAACACACATTCAATCGGCTGTTCATCCATTCCAACATATTCGGTAATCCTTCCGCTATGGATAAAGCAGAGTGTCGGCTCCAGCACATACTTACTTTTTGCATGAGGGATACCAAATCCATCCTCTATCCCCGTTGAGGTCTCATTTTCTCTTTTTAGAAAATCCTTGATGATTTTTTTAGAGTTCTTGACTCTGCCACTTGCTTCCAACCTTCTACCTAAGCAATCAAACAATGAACCTTTTGAACGAATCGTCTCATCGAAAATAATCAATTCTTCTGTAATCAATTGTTCAATGTTCATTTTCATCACCTCTCTATCCGATTTGTTATCGCTTTCTTTTTTAACTGTGGCAAGTATAGCATCGCTAGCTGAACCGTTCAATGCTTTGACCGAATAACGAAAACAATGCAAATTTACTAAAAATAAATCATAAAAATGAACGATTTAGCTCACTTTTTTCACTAATTCATGACACAAGCTAAAGGAATTATGTTCAACTTCATCCTTTTCTATTTACGCCATGATGTAAAAGTGATTATTCACATCTCAACTTTTCATGCAACCTTATCAAACTAATTGACATAAAGTAAAAAGGTAAACCCATAAAAAAATCCAACAGATGGCTTATTCGGACACAAAAAACGAAGTAGATTTCTCTACTCCGAAAAAGTATGAATTTTTGAGGTTGTTTCCGTTTTGACAGCTTTTATTTAGTACTCAGCTAAATTTTTTCCCATACCCCCCATTGTTGGACCGTTTCTGGGTTGACGTTTTGATTCCACCATTTCGCACGATATTTTTGACCATTAAGTGTAACGATTTGTCCAGTAAGATAGATAGCCGAAGTACTCCACTCCCCATCTTTTCCAGATGCTTCTGGGCTGACTAATGACCAAGGTCCCCATTGACCTGATTCGCTTGGGCGATCATTTTTCGTCCAATGATTAGCTACATATTCTTTGCCTTCAAACATCACTTTTTCTCCACCTAAGTAAATCTTATTAGGATCCCATTGCGGAATTGTTTCTGGGCTATTTTCTTTCGTTACAAATGACTGACTGACTTCATCCGATTCATTGGCAGAAGTGTCTACCGCTCTTACGGTTACTTTATATTCTTCTCCAGCTTGCAACCCATTAATCGAATAATTTAGGCTAGTTACTGTATGTTCCGTCGTCAAACCTTTACCAGTAACATTTACGATGTAGTGAGAGACAGCTACATTATCTGTTGCAGCCTTCCAGGAAACAGTTGCGCTTTTTTCTGTAATGTTTAGAATCGATAGGTTACTTGGCGCCGTAGGTTTTTGATTATCAACAGGCATCTTTTCTGTTTGTACCGTTAATTCATTACTTAACGCAGAAGTATTTCCTGCAGCGTCAATTGCTTGCACGCGATACGCATATTCTTTTTCTGCTTCTACAGTCGTGTCCGTGAAGCTAGTTGTTTTTGTTGTACCGATTTTGTTTCCATCGCGGAAAATAATATATTCTTTCACAGCCACATTATCTGTTGCTGAATCCCAGTTCATAGCTGCTGAGTGATGAGTTACTTTATTCGCAATTAGATTTGTTGGCATTGTTGGTGCTTCTGTATCTGGCTCAAGATCAGTTTCACCGAATGTTTGAGCAACTTTTGTAAATTCAAATCGATTCTTGACTTGTCCAACACCGTTATCGATTTTTGCATCTCGATTGATCGACCAGAATGAAACCATTCCTATGTTCTTCTCAACCGCGTGATCGACAACTTGTTTCATCATTTCTGTCGTAAAGTATGGATGTCCGGTATTTTCAAAACCAACAGATGGTGTTGTTCCTAATTTTGCATAGGCTTGTTCTGTGGTTAAATCAATCCCTGCATATTTTTTGAAGTAATCTTTCACTTGCTTCATTGTATTATCCACAGCATCAATTGATCCTTTTGCATAATCTGGTACACTAGCACCATAATACATCGTCATGATATTTATATTTTCTAGATCAACACCTTCTTCAAGGTATGCTTTCAATACATCAAGCCCCGTTTGAATCAAACCTGTTGGCATTACCGGTAATGTAAGTGTCACCTTCACGCCAGTAAGTTCTTGGACTTTCTTTATCGCTTTTGCATTTGCTTTGTTGTGCTGATAATCCATTGCTCCTGCTTCTACGTCTAGGTCAATTCGAGTCAATCCGTAACCTTCGATCAATTCCTGATATGCATTAGTCAGGATCGTGACATCTTGTGTCAACTCCCAGAAAGCACCAGAATTTAGTCCACCAAATGAAAGAGCTACATCTCCACCCTCTTCGCGTAGTTCACGGATTGCTTTTTTAATTCCTTCATATTGCCACTGGTCATTGGTTGATTCGTTAAGGCCGTTGAATCCGCCCCATGCCCAATTTAGTCGACCATTCACTACACCGGTTGCTTGCATAAAGCCAAGATTAAAGAATTTAGTTTCCGATTGTTTCGCAATTTCAGCTAAATTAGGTGCACCGTTATTGCTAAATTCACTATCTGAAACATAAGCTGTCATATCTACGAATGGTGCCATGACTTGCGCTGGCCATTGGATTCCTTGTCCCACTCCAAAATCAACTGTAGCCTTTTGTTTGACGGTTATCGTTTTTTCTTGACGAGTCGTATTGTTGTCACTATCTGTCACAGCATAAGTTAAGGTATATACTCCAGCTTTTGTTGTGTCAACACTGCCAGTAACCTCGATTTTATCTGTCAAATCACCATCTTCTTTATCTGTCGCAGTCACTCTTGCTAAAGGATCAAAGCTTTCGCCCACAGTGATCGTTTGATTATTTACTCCGAACAATTGTGGTTTTTCGTTACTAATTTCTTTTTAACCGTGATCACACGTTTTGCAGTGGTCTCATTTCCATCAGAATCGGTAACTGAATAAGTCAGTGTATAACTTCCTTCTTCATTCGTGTTAACTCTGCCAGTAACCTCGATTTTATCTGTCAAATCACCATTTTCTTTATCTGTCGCAGTCACTCCCGCTAAAGGATCAAAGCTTTCGCCCACAGTGATTGTTTGGTTCCCTACACCAGAGATCACGGGTGCTTGATTACTTTCTGCTTCCCCAATGATTGTTTGAGAAGACAATTGTGTTTTATCATCATAGTATTGCTCTAAGACCACCGACTCAATCTGGTCTGGAGAAACCTCATGGCTGTCATTACGCACCAGTTTGAATGTATATGTATTTCCAGGAGTCAAGAAACGCCCATCATAAACAGCAGCTAGGTCTACGATTGTTTTGTTTCCATCAACGGTTACAGTCCCTGCCTTGTAGTCTCCACGAGCTAAGGTTGCGCCATCTTTTAGAGTGAAAATCAGTTTAGGTCGTTTCACTGTACTATAAAATTTATCCGCTGGTTGCAATGCATTTCCAGCATAATTTTCTAAAACTTCATTGTTCTTAAGTGTGAGTTCAAACCCTTTCTTCCCAGAATCCGTTGAGCCTAATTGAATATCCATATCTACATCTAACCGTAAATCATAGTCCTGCTTTTGTACCGGTAATGCTTCCTTCCCAAATAGACCTTCTTTAATTGCTTTAGTTAACTCGTCACGGACTGCACTATTATTTGTTGCTTTGTCCTGTGAAGCCATCCATGAGATCATTCCACCTAATTGATGTTTTTTTACGTATTCCGCCTTAGCAGTTACTGAGCGGACGTTATCGAATGTATAAAAATCTTTTGTAGATTCACTATACATGAATGGTGCCTGCGCCTCTTCATCCCAATATTCTTTTAAGTCAGGCATCTGTGCTTTTAGTCTATCAATACTGCGATAAGACCACACGCCACTCATTCTTCCACCATCACCAATAGCAGCAGTTGCTTCATTGTTTGCTCCTTTTGAAGCAGACCCGTCCGCATCTTTATTTGTCGCACTAGCAGGCTGAAAAAGCCCTGGCTGTGAAACGTCCTCACCTTTTTCGACGGTATCCCAACCTCTGGTATAAAACGCTGCACCAATGACAATTTTTTGAGGATCAATATTTTTGCCAAGTAAGTAATCAACGACAGCATCAATAGAATAGCTTGTTGGATCGCTTGGATTTGTATACAACGCTGTTTGATGTCCTGCTTTTTCATCCCAAGCACCGTGTAGATCGTAGGTCATCACATTTCCAAAATCAATGATATCAAATAATCGTTTAACATCCATGTGTTCTTCTAGTTTTTCTTTTGCTCCATGGATTGCTGTTGATAATTCATAGGTCTTGCCAATCTCAGCACCTTGTTTGTCAAGGGCGTTACGGAGATCCTGCATCAGCGTTAGATAATTTTCACGATCTTGTGGTCCTGCATCAGGTGTGCCTTCATCATTTTTATTATCGACTAAATCTGGTTGACGGACACTGTTCGGGTATTCCCAGTCCACATCGATAAAATCCATATCTGTATATTTTAGAAATTGCATTACATTTTCCACATATTTCGCTCGTTTAATCGGGTCTGCTGCTACTTTTGAAAAGTCGCCAGATTTCGACCACCCACCTAAACTAATACCCGTTTTGATATTCGGATTTTTTTCACGGAGAGCTGCTAACGCTGGAATGATTCCACCAAGTTGGCTTCCCCATTCATGACCAGAGCCAACCCCTGAAGCAAATGCGGCATCTTGATCCGGTAAAAGCAAATCACCATTGCTATCCATATCAACAAACGCAAAATTGATGTGGGTATATTGATCAGCTGGCATATCCTTTGGAAAATAATTTCCCTGCCCATCGTAAATCGACCAGTCACCATAATACATGACGTTTCGATAAGTTGGTTGTTTTTTTTCATTTGAATTTGTTTGAATTTTTATTTCCGTTGTTTCCTTTGCGTAAGTATCTACTGCTGACACCACTAGAGACATCGGAACAGCAGATATAACAGTTAGCGCTGCAGAAGATAACGTCATTACATGTTTGAATTTTTTCTTCATTACTTTTCCTCCTTATATCTTAGATGAGACTACTCGTTTACCTTTTACCAAGGTATAACTTTACTATAGCAATAAATAACTGTTACGAAGTTCCATTTTTTTCCATTATTAAGAAGTTATTGTTATTGCTTTTCTGCTTGCTTGAGTTATTCAAAATTCGCTCTGATAAGCAAAAAAGGAGGGACAAAAATCTTGTCTCCTTCCTCTTTATAGGTGTCTGTTGACTTAGAACTGTGCATATCTCATCATTTATTCTTTTTTAACTTATTCAACTTGCGATGGTTCTATCATTTTATCCTCCATGCTGCTGAACGATCCGGCTCTTCCCCCAATAGTTTCCCAAGCTTGTGACACATCAGGCGCTTCACCTTTCACCCACCATTTTGCGCGATAAGTCACACCATTATAAATAACAATATCGCCTAGAACGTATACTTTTTCCTTACTCCATTGCTGATTTCCCGGATCATTTATTGCTTCCCATACGTCAGAAACATCAGGGACTGCTCCTTTATTCCACCATTTTGCTCGGTAGTTAATCCCTTTATAGGTTACAATGTCTCCTTCAACATAAATTGACTCTTTCATCCAAGTATCAGAAGAACTATTTTCTTCTTTGGTGGTTACTACTAAACTTTGACTTTTGTCCGATTCATTGTTCTTTGCATCATATGCACTGATTTGGTAAATATAAGTAGTGTTACTATTTAAGTTAAGATCTGAAAAATTGATTTGTTCTGTTTTGGCAAGCCATTGACCATTTCGATAAATATTGTACCCTGTTACACCTGTATTATCTGTAGAAGGGTTCCAGCTTAACTGCACCGAATCAGAAGTAACTATTGCTGCTTTTATATTCGTAGGAATCGTGGGTGCTTGCGTATCTTTTTCCTCTTCGATATCACCAACTTCTCCAGTCATTTCGTCACGATATTCCCAAATCTTCTTCGTTAATTTTGGCAATCCTGCTAATTCTTTTTTACTCTCATTCGTTACTTCGATACCCCATTGTTCAAAAAATGGTGTCAGATTTTTTCCACTGATCTTTGAAGCAGAAACTACAAAATATTGGCGTTTTACTTGTTCAGATGAAAGGGACTTTTGTTCTTCTCGGTAGTGCTTATGTAAATTAGGATAGAAATCTTCTCCAAAAGCAAGTTCTAATTGCCAAAACATCCCTAAACGTATCCAAAGATCTTGCTTATCAAACTCTTTTTTCGTTTGATTGAGATATTTGAACATTTCTCTGTAAGTATTGTCTTCTTCTAAACGACTACGCTGTCCAAATGCTTTTTGTGCCCGTAGAGAATAGATGTTGACTGTAACCTCGACCATATCATACCAATCCATACGATTCATCTGATAGGTATGACCAATTTCATGCCACATTCCCCATTGGTTGAGCTTTTCAGGTTCTAATAAAGCGTCCATAGTATCCGTGTGATAAGCTGTGTGTTGATAATAGGCATACATAAAGTAATTTGAGTCCTTCGTTTCACGCATGTGCTGAACCAAACCAATCGGGTTACGATGAATAGCAGAACTTCCATCTAAACCTGCAGTTTGGTCGTGAAGTTTCACTACCTTTTCTTGCGTTTCAAGGATCTTTGTTGGATCTTTTACCAAATAAATGGATCGATCCGAGCCAGTAATTAAGACTCGATCACCAACCAACTCATACCCTGGTGCATCAGGATAGTTATTGACTAACTCTCGCCACTGTTGATTTGTCATCTCGCCCAGAATAAAGCGAGGGACAGTAATTCCCCCTTTAATTTCTACATGAATGCTGCCTTGAGGCGTTGGATCAGTTTCATTTTGAATATGAATAATTCCTTCTACATTCCCAGCAATGACATTCTTTCCTTTTTTTAGGGGAGTTCCAAAGTTTGCTCCCTCGTGATAATCGTTCAAAGCCATACTAGAAATCGTATAGGATGGCATATTCCGCTGATCCGTTTGCTCGTCCACATAAATTTCAATGGCTTCATGCATTTGTTTGTAGATACCTGTTGATTGATTCGTGCTTGGACCAAACGAATTATCTAAAATTCTTGTGCGATAATTTCCGACATGTTCACTTTGCTTAATTTCTAAACGTTTTGCTATATTTTGATTTGACTTCGTTGCGCTTGATACGATCTCTCTTTCATTTCCTTTGACTTCCACATTTAACCTGTTAGAAAAAAGAATGATCCCTAACACTGAACAACAAAAAAGAATCTTTTTTTTATTTTTCATAGCTACTCCCCATTATATTTTATTTATGTACAAAATAACAGTAACATAAAATAAAAAAAGATTTATTCATCTTTTTCTTCGAATAGAAATTAATAAAAACATCTGGAAATTTTACTATTTTTACCGAATAAAACAAATAAAAATTTAGAACTTTTCTTTTTTACATTGAAGTTCCGCTGAATAAAAACAAATTCACCTTCTATTTTAAAAATAACGAAAATATAATTTTAGAAAATTGAAGAAATTGCTTATTTTCCTCCATCATAATATAATTCTGCAAATTCATTATAATTAGAAAGCAAATCTCTCAAATTACCCTCAGAGACAATTTTTCCAGATTTCAAAAAAACTATTCTATCAAAATATGATAGTAATTCTTTATTATGAATGACTGCTACTATAGATTTTTTTGTAGAGCTCATAAACAAATTGCTAAAAATATTTTTTTCTTTTACCTTATCAATGTTACTCGTCGGTTCATCTAATAAGAGAAAGTCAGGTTGATTATACATTGCTCTAATTAAGGACAATTGCTGTCTTTGCCCCCCTGATAAATTATTTCCATTCTCAATAATACGAGTATTAATACCTAAAGGAAATTGCTTATCAAACCCTACTAAGCCACATTCAGACAAAATATTACTATATTTCTGCTCATTAAAGTTATTCGAATCAAAACAGATATTTTCTAGCAGACTACCAGGAAAGAAATTCGAATTTTGTTCAACAAAGCTAATGTTCATTTTTTCAGTAAATAAGATTTTGTACATCTGATTGTACAGATAAGAGATTTTTTATTGGCAAAATAAAAAATGGCATAATCATCTGAAAAGATATTAATTTCCCTATTGAAATAACTCCTTCAAAAACAAGAAAACCACCACGTAAGATTACTAATAACAAAAAGATGTTCTGTATTGTAGCACTTATACTAAGAGATATATTTTTAATTAAGATTTCCCTATATAGCGTTTGAATCAGTCGCTTAACGTTAATGGTTTATCGGCCACGGCAGATGCGGCATCTTTGATCCCAAGAAAACAAGGCAACACTGCACAAAACTAATTTCCCTGTGAGTTTGTTGGGTGGTTAGAATGGGAGTAGCGGGGCAGCGCCCACAGAGCCGTTTCTGTCCGTTAAGACCGCCCAATAAACACATAAGTTTGATAAAAAAAACGCTTTGATCGTGAAGATGTAAAACTATTTTTAGACAGTCTAAAAATCTAACCTTGACTTACCTGTTTTCGCTGACTATGATACCGATAAGAAAGGAGCTAATCTTCTCTTTGATGTACTGGCGAATGAATCAAAGGAGACAATTATGATTAAAAAATATAAAAAGAAAAATGGCACAATTACCTATATGTTCAAAGCATATCTCGGCATTGATCCTGTTACAGGAAAAAAGAAATATACCACCAAGCGTGGTTTTAAATCACCACAAGAAGCCAAGAAGGCTTATAATCGCTTGAAGGTACAAGTAGAGGAAAAAGATGTGGTGACGGACTCACAACGCCTTTTTTCAGAATTGGCAGATGAGTGGTTTGAACAATATAAAAATACGGTTCGTGAAAGCACCTATGTCTCCCAAAAATCGGCTTACAAAAAACATATCTTTCCTTTTTTTGGTAATTTGAAAATCTCAAAAATTTCAATTCCTTATTGTCAAAAACAGGTAAATCACTGGTATAGCTATTACAAAAAAATACTCAAACTTGATTGGTTTAACATCATCCGTTTTCAAGTATGCCTTGAGTTTACGGCTCATTCGAAATAATCACATGGATACTGTTATTCGTCCTAAACGCCAGAAACGTATTGACGAAAAGCGATATTCTACACCTTACTATGAAAAGGAAGAACTATTAGAATTCCTTGAAATTGCCAAAAACTATCCTGATCCGATTTATCCAATTTTTTCGGATTTTGGCTTTTACAGGATTACGAAAAAGTGAACTGTTAGCCTTACGCTGGAAAGATATTGATTTTGAGAAACGTACACTCTCTGTTAAACAAACTTTAGCCACTTGTGATAAGTCGGAAATCAAATTTCAAATTTCCAAAACAGAAAAGAGCCTTCGAACAATCTCGATAGACTCTGAAACATTGCAAGTAATCAAACGCTGGCAATTGAAGCAAAAAGAATATTTTCTAAAAATGGGAATCAAGCCTACAAAAGATGGTGAACAACTTTTGTTTTCATCAGAGGAGAATAAACCACTTTATTTAGACTATGTAAATCACAATTTGAAACGAATCACACCTCATGATTTTCGTCACACTCATTGTAGTTTGCTTTTTGAATCAGGTGCTTCGATTAAAGAAGTTCAAGTTCGTCTCGGACGCACCGATATTAAAACAACGATGGATATTTACACCCATGTGACGAAACGACAAATAGAGGAAACAGCGAATCGCTTTGCGGATTTTTATAAGTTCTATAGAAGAAAATAATGGGCATTTCCAGAAGGTCAAAAGTATGGTCAAAAGCGAAAAAAAGCAGACTACATCATAACGTAGTCTGCCAAACGTTGATATATCAGCGTTTTTATTACTCTGCAGCGTTTGCGTCTTTGAGACCGTATTTTTTGTTGAAACGGTCCACACGTCCGTCTGCTTGTGTGAATTTTTGACGTCCAGTATAGAATGGATGTGAGTCAGAAGTTACTTCGACACGGATGACTGGGTATGTATTACCGTCTTCCCATTCAACTGTTTCTTGTGAAGATTTTGTTGATCCTGACAAGAATTTGAAACCAGTTGTTGAATCCATGAACACTACTGGATGGTAATCTGGATGGATGTTTTCTTTCATGCTTTTTTCGCTCCTTTGCCCTGACCCATTTGCTGAATCAGAGTTGATTTGTCGATATACAACAGTAACATCTTAACATGTTTCTTATAAGGTTGCAATTATCTTTTTAGATTTCTTGTTTGATTTTTTTTACTGAAAGATACATCTTGAAATTCTTTGAAGAATTGCTGATTATTCTTAGTTTTTCGTAAAAAACGAATCAATTGTTCTGTGTATTCTAAAGAATCACCTGTCATATTTTTTCGAAGTTTCCAGATTTCTTCTAGTTGTTCGCTTGGCATCAATAGTTCTTCTTTACGAGTACCAGATTTTTTGATGTCGATGGCTGGGAAGATCCGGCGTTCCGACAAGTCACGAGAAAGTTGCAATTCTAAGTTACCTGTTCCTTTAAATTCTTCATAGATGACATCGTCCATACGACTACCGGTATCCACTAATGCGGTTGCTAGAATCGTCAGGCTGCCACCTTCTTCGATGTTTCTAGCTGCGCCAAAGAATTTCTTTGGTTTGTATAACGCTGCTGGGTCGATCCCACCGCTTAGTGTACGGCCACTAGGAGGTACGACTAAATTGTAGGCACGAGCCAAACGCGTGATACTATCCATCAAGATGACCACATCGCGCTTGTCTTCTACTAGACGCATCGCACGTTCTAAGACTAATTCTGAAACCCTTGTATGATTTTGTGGCTGCAAGTCAAATGTGGAAGAGACAACATCTCCTTTGACACTGCGTTCTAAATCCGTCACTTCTTCTGGTCGTTCATCGATCAATAGAACGATCAATTCGACTTCTGGATGGTTTTCTGTAATCCCATTAGCAATTTCCTTTAAGACGGATGTTTTTCCAGCTTTTGGAGGAGCTACGATCAGTCCACGTTGACCGAACCCTACTGGAGAAAATATATCGATCATTCTAGTAGAAAGGCGTTGTGGCGTTGTTTCTAATCGAAGTTGTTCTTGTGGATAAAGAGGTGTCAGCGCTGGAAAATGAGGCCGTTCTTTTGCTTCTTCCGGATCTTTTCCATTAACGCTTTCAACGTGCATCAATCCATAATAACGTTCAGATTCTTTTGGCGGACGTGCTTTACCAGCAACTTTATCCCCATTTCGCAAGCTGAATCGTCTGATCTGTGAGGCAGAGATATAGATATCTTCTACACTCGGTCCATAATTGATAGGACGCAAGAAGCCATACCCATCTTGACCGACGATATCTAATATCCCTTCCATGTAATAAAATCCTTGCTCTTCTGCTTGTGCACGAATGACTGCTAAGGATAACTCCTTTTTGTTCATCTTACTATAATAAGGAATTTTAAATTCTTTTGCGTAGTTATATACTTCTTTCAGCGTCTTATTTTCGAGCTCTGCCATCGTTAAATAATCACTCATTCAGCTTCCACTTCCTCCACCATTTGAATTTCAGCACCTAATGCTGTCAATTTTTCAATTATATGATCATATCCACGTAAAATATACTCTACGTTATAAATCGTTGTTGTTCCTTCAGCAAGTAAACCTGCAATGACTAAACATGCACCTGCTCGAAGGTCAGAAGCAACTACTTCAGCACCGTGCAATTTATTTGGTCCATTTGTGATGATCAAATTTCCTTCAACGGAGATGTCAGCGCCCATTCGAGCTAATTCCGGCACATGATTTACTCGTTTTGCGTAAATGGTATCTGTGATTTCAGATGTCCCTTTTGTCATTAATAAGAGTGGCGTAAGTGGTTGTTGCAGATCCGTAGCAAATCCAGGATAAGGATAGGTCATGATGTTGGCTGCTTTCAAGTTTTTCGATGGAAAGACTTCGATCTCATCTTCACTGATCGTCATATTCACACCGATTTCCTGAAGTTTTGCAATAAAACTTTCTAAATGTTCATAGATAACGTTTTTGACTTTGATCCCGTTGCCAGCCGCTGCTGCTAAGGCAAGATAGGTGCCCGCTTCGATCCGATCAGGAATCATAAAATGACGACACCCATGAAGTTGTTCCACTCCTTCGATCCGAATCACGTCGGTTCCTGCACCACGGACTTTTGCGCCCATATTATTCAGTAGAGTTGCGACATCGATGATTTCTGGTTCACGTGCAGCATTTTCGATCACTGTTTGTCCCTTTGCTTTAACTGCTGCAAGCATCACGTTGATCGTAGCTCCGACTGATACAACATCCATAAAGATACGATTGCCTTTTAATGACTGTTTATCTGTTCGTAAATACATCGCCCCATGCTCATTACTAACTGAGGCACCTAAAGCTTCAAATCCTTTTACGTGTAGATCGATTGGTCGAGGACCTAAATAGCAGCCACCAGGAAGACCTACGACTGCTTCCCCAAACTTCCCGAGCAATGTACCCATAAAATAGTAAGAAGCGCGTAAACTATTGATTTTCCCACTTGGCATGGGTACTGAAACGATTTCTCGCGGATCGATTTCTAAAACATTTTGTGAAAAATGGACTTTTGCGCCCATGATCTCTAAAATCTCGATTAACGAATGAACATCTTGAATATCAGGTACACCTTCTAGAATAACTGGAGAATCTGCTAAAATAGCTGCTGGAATCAACGCAACTGCGCTATTTTTTGCACCACTGATCGTTACTTCACCAGTGAGCGGGCGATTTCCATTGATTATGATTTTTTTCATTGATTTCCACCTTGTAATTGTTCAAATTTATTGCATATGCTTGTATTTTATCATAGATAAAAAAAAGAAACGAGTTTCGTTGATTTGATTTAATAAAAGAGTGGGAGTTTATGAGTGTGGGACAAAAGTAAGAAACACTTTTGTCTCATTCTTTAAAAACGAATAAAGGGTGGGAGCAGAAACAACTCCTAGTTACTCATTTGATTCATTCTACAAAACAAAAAACCGCAAAACAGGAAACCCCATTTTGCGGTATTCTTAATTTTTTTGAAATTAAGCTTTGTTAGCTGAACCGAACCAGTCGATATGAGCTTCTGCATCTTTGATGATTGCAGCTTTACCTGGTGCTAATAATTTACGAGGGTCAAATCCTTTACCTTCGCGGTCTTTACCAGCTTCGATATATTCACGAGTAGCAGCAGCAAATGATAATTGGAATTCAGTGTTAACATTTACTTTTGAGATACCCATTGAGATAGCTTTTTCGATTTGGTCTTGAGGAATACCTGATCCGCCATGTAATACTAAAGGCATATCTGGACCTACAGCATCAGCAATTGCTTGTAAATGATCAAATGCTAATCCTTTCCATTTTTCAGGATATTGTCCGTGGATGTTACCGATACCGCATGCTAAGTAATCGATACCTGTAGCAACCATTTGTTTACATTCTTCGATATCTGCTAATTCGCCGTTACCGATGATTCCATCTTCTTCGCCGCCGATTGAACCAACTTCACATTCTACAGAGATTCCTTTTGCATGTGCTTTTTCAACAACGTCTTTAGCTAATTTCAAGTTTTCTTCAAATGGTAGGTGAGAACCGTCGAACATAACTGAAGTATAGCCTAATTCGATACATTCTAAAGCAGCTTCGTAGTCACCGTGGTCTAAGTGGATTGCAACTGGAACAGTGATGTTCATTGTTTCAACTAAATCAGTGATCAAATCTTTACAGATTTTGTAACCACCCATGTATTTAGCTGCACCCATTGAAGTTTGGATAAGTACTGGTGCTTGTTTAGCTTCAGCTGCTTCAAGGATTGCTTGAGTCCATTCTAAGTTGTTTGTGTTGAATCCGCCGACAGCGTAACCGCCTTTACGAGCAGCTTTTAAAAATTCAGCTCCTGATACTACTGGCATAATAAATTCCTCCTAATTTTTGTAAAACTAAATTTGTTAAGACTATTCTTAACCAACGAACCTATTTTACCAAACATTTCGGTAGTTTTCTACTAAAATCACTGAAAATGAAAATTTTCAAGAAGTTTTTTGTAAAAAATAAGACTTCTACTCGTTATAAATGTGAAAACTGGTTTATCCATCCACTCTTTTGAGGCAATCAATAACAAAATATAAAAAGGGCGGAACAGAAGTATTTTACTTCGATAAATAAACAAAAATTCACGAAATTTACTTTTTAAAATTTTTATGAATTCCGGTTTATTTGTGAAGAAGTTGCTTCTGATCCCACCGCTTGTTCATATGTAGAACGAATGTGGAACAAATCTAAAAAACAGTTTTGCTGCAGACTTTAATTTCGAATTGATGGTGTCCGAAAGTCAGTTTTTTCGTAAATTAAAAAAGAACGAACAATACAAAAAACGTATTGTTCGTTTTTCTCTCCAATTTCTCAAACCTAAACGACTTTTGCTTGACCTCGTTCATTACGCTTTCTAAAAAGCTTTGTTATTTTCCTTCACGTTCAGATAACGCAGCGCCAACAAATGCTTTGATCAGTTTTTGCGGACGGTTTGGACGAGAAATCAATTCTGGATGGAATTGGCAACCCACAAAGAATTTTTTATCTGTCAATTCTACGATTTCAACCAAACGATTGTCTGGTGATACCCCTGAGAATACCAAGCCGTTTTCTTCGAATAATTGACGATATTTATTGTTGAATTCATAACGATGACGGTGACGTTCTTGAACAACATCTTCTCCATCATAGGCTGTCGCTGTTGTCGTTCCTTTTTTGATCTTACATGGGTAAAGGCCTAAACGTAGTGTTCCACCAAGGTTTTCGATATTTTCTTGGTCTGCCATCAAGTCAATGATGTTATTAGCAGTATCCGGATTTGTTTCAGCAGAGGCTGCATCTTCTAATCCAACTACATTACGGGCAAATTCCACACATGCCATTTGCATTCCTAAGCAGATACCTAAAAATGGAACATCATTTTCACGGGCATAGCGGATAGCTTCGATCTTACCTTCAAGACCGCGATCGCCAAATCCTCCAGGAACTAGGATTCCATCAGCATCTTTCAAATGTTCCTCTACATTTTCTCTTGTTAGATCTTGTGATTTGATCCATTCCAATTCGATATCAGAATCAAATGCAAAGCCAGAATGCTTTAATGCTTCCACTACAGAAATATAAGCATCTGGAAGTTCAACATATTTTCCTACCAATGCAATGCGAACTTTTTTCTTTAAATTCAATACTTTTTCTTCTAATTTTTTCCACTCTGTCATATCTGCTTCTGGTGTGTCTAATTTCAAATGTTCACAGACGATCCGATCCATGCCTTGCTTTTGTAACAGCAACGGGATTGAATAAAGTGTATCCACATCTGGAGATTCAATAACTGCTTCTGGTTCGACATCACAAAATTGTGCCAATTTATTTTTCACGTTTTGTGAAACTGGTTGTTCTGTACGCACAACTAAGATATTTGGTTGGATACCTAGACCACGAAGTTCTTTTACACTGTGTTGTGTAGGTTTTGTCTTCATTTCACCGGCAGCTTTTAAGTAAGGAATAAGGGTTGTATGGACGTACATCACGTTGTCCGCACCGACATCTGCTTTCATTTGACGTAGAGCTTCTAAGAATGGTAGAGATTCGATATCACCAACGGTCCCACCTACTTCAGTGATAATGACATCTGAATCCGTCATTTTTGCTGCGCGCATGATTTTTTCTTTGATCTCATTCGTGATATGTGGAATAACCTGTACTGTTGCTCCAAGGTATTCCCCTTTACGCTCTTTACGAAGTACTTCAGAATAAATTTTTCCTGTGGTAACATTGGAGTATTTGTTCAAATTGATATCGATAAAACGTTCATAGTGACCCAAGTCCAAGTCAGTTTCTGCTCCATCATCTGTTACGAATACTTCCCCATGTTGATATGGGCTCATTGTCCCTGGGTCCACGTTGATGTATGGATCAAATTTTTGGATAGTTACCTTTAAGCCACGATTTTTCAACAAACGACCTAATGAAGCCGCAACGATTCCTTTACCAATCGATGAAACTACGCCGCCCGTTACAAAAATGTATTTTGTCATAAGTTCAAAAACTCCTTCTTGTTTTATCTGCAGGAAAAGTCTCAGAAAATAAACAAAGCTCCCTATTCTAACTAGAATAGGGAGCCAAAATTTCTGCAAACTTCTGACCCTTTAAAAGGGTGCCCAAGGTGTATGATACATTCAGAATTATTGAAAGTCAAGTACTCATTTCCATTCAATACGTTTTCATTTTGATTTTATTTTTTCTAACGATTTCTGTGAAGTCACTTCTGCAAATCCACTCTTCAAGAAATAACTTCAAAAAACGAGTAAAATAGCAAAGAAAGAAGCGTCAGTTTTACCTTACGCTTCTTTCTTTCCTGTTTTTAGTACAATTCTAAATATTGTTCTCTTTCCCATTCTGAAACGGTTTGTCTGAATGCAGCCCATTCTAAACGTTTGGCTTCTACAAAGTTCGAGAAGATGTGTTGGCCTAATGCGTCGATCATTACTTCATCTTTACGTAATTCTTTGATAGCATTGTGGATAGTTGATGGTAAATCTAAAATATGTGCTTCTGCACGTTCGTCTTCATCCATTACATAGATATTGCGGTCAACTGCATCTGGAGGAGTGATTTCATTGCGGATACCATCTAAACCAGCTTGAAGTAAAACAGCCATTGCTAAGTAAGGATTAGCAGAAGGATCTACTGAACGCAATTCTAAACGAGTAGACAAGCCACGTGATTCTGGAACACGGACTAGCGGTGAACGGTTGCGTCCACTCCAAGCAACATATACAGGTGCTTCATAGCCAGGAACTAAACGTTTGTATGAGTTCACTGTTGGGTTACATACAGCTGTATATGCGCGAGCATGTTTCAATAAACCACCTAAGAAATGGTATGCTGTTTGGCTAAGCTCTAAATCGCCGTCTTTATCGTAGAAAGCATTGCCTTCTTCATTGAATAAAGACATGTTGCAGTGCATACCTGAACCATTGATACCAAATAGTGGTTTAGGCATAAAGGTTGCATGTAAGCCGTGTTTGCGAGCGATTGTTTTTACGACTAATTTGAATGTTTGGATATTGTCACAGGCGTCTACAACATCAGCATATTTAAAGTCGATTTCATGTTGACCAGGAGCAACTTCATGGTGAGAAGCTTCTACTTCAAATCCTAAGCTTTCTAATTCCAATACGATATCACGACGGCAATTTTCGCCTAAATCTGTAGGAGCGAAATCGAAATAACCACCTTTATCATTTAAAGTAGTTGTAATCTCACCGTCTTCGTCTAATTTGAATAAGAAGAATTCTGGTTCTGGTCCTAAGTTGAAAGAGGTAAATCCAAGGTTACGCATATCTTTTAGTGAACGTTTCAAGTTTCCACGTGGGTCCCCTGCAAATGGTGTGCCGTCTGGATTATAGATATCACAGATCAAACGAGCAACTTTTCCATGATCGCTTTCCCAAGGGAAGATCATCCAAGTTGAAAGATCAGGATACAAATACATATCACTTTCTTCGATACGTACAAATCCTTCAATAGAAGAACCATCAAACATCATTTTGTTTTCTAGAACTTTGTCAATTTGGCTAACTGGTACTTCTACGTTTTTGATTGTTCCTAAAATATCAGTGAACATCAATCTTAAAAAGCGAACATTCTCCTCTTCGATGATTCGTTTAATTTCCTCGCCTGTTATCTGTTTCTTTACCATGATATCCCTCTTCCTTTTTTTGTCTATTTCATTCAGTCAAAAAATTGTCTCTGCATTCCTTGTGACTGATAATGCCCTGTTTTGCTTAATCCGCCCTGCGCCAAGATCTCATCACGAAAAATTTGGCGAACGTCATGGTCAGTCAGTGGCTTCTTACTTTTTTCTTCCTGTTTTTTCGCTTGAGCCATTTCATACACTCGCTTGATTCCAGCCATATTCAGCCCATCAGAAAGATAATCTTTGATTTCTAACAATATATCAATGTCATTCAATGAATACATACGGCGATTTCCTTCGCTTCTTTCAGGATGAACAAAATCTTGCTCTTCGTAGTAGCGAATTTGTCGCGCGGATAAATCAGTTAATTTCATCACTGTACCAATTGGAAATACCGACATTGATCGGCGCAATTCCTTTTCTCCCATCAGACGTCCCCTTTCGTTTCATAAGTTGTGTAAAGTATACCAATCACTAAAAAACTTGTCAACTGCATATGTTACATTTCCTAACATGGAACTTCGATTTTTTTATAAAAAAACACAGATATCTTTTTTTCGATATCTGTGTCCTTATTAATATAATAAATAGGAATAAATAACTATAATTTATTCCATTTTTAGCCATTTTGAGGTTTTTTTAGCAAAACCTCTTACTTCGTAGCTATTTTGCGCTTCAATAAAGTGTTCACTCAATACAAGCGTTTGTCGACGTAACGCACTCAATTTCTGACCCTCGTCACTTGCAACAAGTAGTGTGTAAGGCTCTAGCAATTCCATCAGCTGGCGTTTGATCCCAGCAATCAATTGGTCTTTGCCTTCCACACTTTGAGCAGAGATCAATACATTCGGGAATAGTGTCGGCGTAAAGAGAGCGGGGTCGATCTGATCCGCTTTATTATATACCGTCAATATAGGCATTTCGTTCATTTTTAATTCTTCCATCAACTGTAATACAGTTTGTTCTTGTAATGTTCGATCTGGCGAACTTGCATCTACCACGTGTAACAATAGATCCATGTTTTGACTTTCTTCTAGTGTCGAATGAAAAGCATCGATCAGCTGTGTAGGCAAATCCTGAATGAATCCAACTGTATCTGTCACAGTGATTTCAAACCCTTCAGCGAACCGCCATTTTTTAGTTAATGGGTCCAGCGTCGCAAACAATTGGTCTTTAGAATACGTATCTGCTTGTGTGAGAAGATTTAATATCGTTGATTTCCCAGCATTTGTATAGCCGATCAAACCAATCTGAAAAACCTCACTCATCTGACGTTTTTGTCTGCTTCTTTCTCGATGCGCTTCTACTGCCTTCAATTCACGCTTGACTCCTAGAATTTTGTTGCGGATGTGACGGCGATCTGTTTCCAGTTTTGTTTCTCCTGGCCCTCTTGTTCCAATTCCGCCCCCAAGTCTTGACATCGACTTTCCTTGACCAGCTAAACGTGGCAAAAGATATTCTAATTGTGCCAGTTCGACCTGCAGCTTCCCTTCTTTCGAACGTGCCCGCATCGCAAAAATATCTAGGATCAATTGTACCCGATCAATGACAGGAAGACCGACTGCTTCACCTACTAATTGACTTTGTCTAGGAGTCATTTCATGATTGAAGATGATGAGGTCTGCTTCGTAAGCATCTGCTTGTTGGATCAATTCTTGCAGCTTCCCTTTTCCAATGATCGTTTGCCGATCTACTTGTGGTCTTTTTTGTGTCAATGTGAATACCACTTTCCCAGAAGCTGTCATAGTCAGCTTACTTAATTCAGTCATTGATTCTTCAAAATAGCGTTGATTTTCTTCTGTTTCAACGCCCACGATGATGACTTTTTCCTGTCCATTTTCCATCTATTTTTCCTCCAGCCACTTTTTGATCACTCGCTCGATCTCTTCTTGTTGCTTTGGCTGTTTTAACAAGTCAAACCATTGCGCTTTTAGCCGATTACGAAACCAAGTCAATTGTCGTTTTGCGTAACGTCTTGAGTTCTGTTTGATTTGTTCAACAGCCTCTTCCAAGGTTATTTCTCCTTTAAAATAAGGGTACAATTCTTTGTAACCGATTCCCTGGCTTGCCTGTATCTCACCCAAGCTGTAAACAAAGCGTGCTTCGTCAACCAACCCCGCTGCGATCATTTGGTCCACTCGCTGATCAATTCGTTGATACAGAAGTTTCCTGTCTGTATCTAGCCCGATCATACAATATTCATATAAGCATTGCGGTTTTTCTTTTGGTGTCATGATACTATAACCAGTTACTTCAAACACTTCTAAAGCACGGATGACTTTTCTTTGATTGTTCCAATGGATCTTTTCAGCTGCCAATGGATCTTTTTCTTTTAAATACTCCCATAATTGTTTTTTCCCGATTTTTTCAGCCAACTCTTCATATTTTTTTCGAACTTCAGACACCACTTCTTCTTTTGCTCCCAGCTGGTAGTCATAAAGCAACGATTGTATATAAAGTCCTGTCCCGCCAGCAATGATCGGTAGATGCCCTCTCTCAGTTATTTCAGTAATCAGCTGTCTACCAGCCTTTTGGAAATCTGCTACAGAATAATTATCTGTTGGTTCGATCACATCGATCAAATGATGGGGAATCCCACTCATCTCTGAAGTACTGATTTTTGCAGTTCCAATATCAAGTTTTTTATAGATTTGCAGAGAGTCTCCACTAATGATCTCTCCATTGAATTTTTTTGCCAATTCCACACTAAGGGCGGTTTTCCCGACCGCTGTGGGTCCGACGATCACAAGTACTTTTTCCATCGTTATCCTACTTTTTCATTGATTGTTTTAGTCTTATTGCTCTTTCAGGAAAATCCGTGATGATTGCATCCATCGGCTGATTGAAGCATCGGATCATTTGTGCTTCTTCATTGATCGTCCAACATCTGATTGCCTTAGGAAACGCTTGGACTTCTTCCAGATTGGAAAAGTACCAATCAACTTTAGGATGGATTCCTTCTAAATAAGTTGTATTTTTGGCTAAGGTCACTTTTTTCTGCGAGCTACTTAATAATAGATCCAGCTGTACATCGGTTTCTAAAAGAGATAGCCGCTTTAAAGAATCTATATTGAAACTGCAATACGCATGTTGAAAAGGCCAAACACTATTGGTCAATAGCTTGGAGACTTTTTCTTCAATGCCTGCATATTCATATTTATCTGTTTTGATTTCAATCATCACTGTTCCACGATAGTTTTTTTGCAAGAGTAGATCCAACACTTCTTTTAACGTCGGAATCTTAGCTGCTGGAAACTTGTCATTGAACCAAAGACCCGCATTCAACTTTTTGATTTCTTCTAGTGTCTTTTCTCGAACAAGTCCTTTGCCGTTGGTTGTTCGATCCACCTCTTCGTCATGGATCACGACCAACTCGCCATCTTCTGTCAAATGAACATCCAACTCAATGCCATCTGCATTTACACGAACAGCTTCAGCAAATGCTGGCAATGTATTTTCTGGATGCGTCCCACTACTGCCTCGATGGGCAAAAATCTGTACCATATCACTTCACTCCGATCCACTTTATTGTAACACAGGAAAAAGTAGTGACAACTGTGATTTATCCTATCCATATGTAAAAAAACACCAATTGATATAGCAACTATCAACTCACTTCACGTGTAGCAAACCAAATAAAGCAATGTGGAACAAATCAAAAAATCAGTTTTGCTACAGACTCTCGAATAAACAGCGTCCAAAAGTCAGTTTTTTCGGAAATTTCAAAAAAAACGAGCAATACAAAAAACGTATTGTTCGTTTTTCTCTCCAATTTTTCAAACCTAAACGACTTTTATTTCGCCACTTTCATGAGAATAGCATCCCACAGGCTACTAGCTCCATACATCATCTTTTGAGAAAAAGCCGATTGGTTGTCTTGTAACATTCTTTAATTGTGCTTTTTTTTCAATGATCATTTCATTTAAGTTATCGGTGAAATTTTCCAAAATGACCCGTCCACCTTTATAGGCATATCCTCCGATTTTCATTGTTTCATCCGGAGAAAGAATGACTTTTCGATGGGCGATATTTTTAAACAACTCGTCCAAGATATAGTTCGGTAGGTAAAAATTATTTTGAGCGGAGAAAGACTGTAAATAAGCAAAATCATCGATCGTGATATAGCAATCATCGAATGCATCAAAACTAACATATTCATCTAATAAGGTCGCTCTTTTTTGCAATATCTCATTGATTTTCTTATTTAATTGATTCAACGTTTCTATTTCTTTGACTTTCAATTCTAATTCACGTCTTCGTTGTTCTTTATTTTCAAGATGGCGCATTTGGACAGCCATTCCTATATATACGATGATAGCACCTAATAAGACGCCAATAAAACCTATGATACCAACTACCAATTCTTATTCCTCCTTGTTTTGCATTTCAATTTTTATCATAACATAAATTCATATGATAGACCTATTTCGCCAAAGTTTTTTATTTGACCTTTATTGACCAAAAATGTATACTACATTCTAGGTATTAGAAATCAATTTATGTTACACTATTTCTAAAGAAATCAAGGAGGAACCTTATTATGAATTTAATCCCTACAGTTATCGAACAATCCTCTCGTGGCGAAAGAGCCTACGATATTTATTCTCGTCTATTAAAAGACCGGATCATCATGCTGAGTGGACAAGTAACAGATGATTTAGCAAATTCAATCATCGCTCAATTACTTTTCCTAGATGCACAAGATTCTGAAAAAGACATCTATCTATACATCAACTCACCTGGTGGATCTGTTACAGCTGGTATGGCGATCTACGATACGATGAACTTCGTGAAAGCAGATGTTCAAACAATCGTTATGGGTATGGCTGCTTCTATGGGTAGCTTCTTACTTACAGCTGGGAAAAAAGGCAAACGTTTTGCTTTACCAAACGCTGAAATCATGATCCATCAACCTCTTGGCGGAGCACAAGGACAAGCAACAGAAATCGAGATTGCAGCGCGTCACATTTTACAAACTCGTGAACGTTTAAATAAAATCTTGGCTGAACGTACTGGTCAACCACTTGAAGTAATCGAAAAAGATACAGATCGTGACAACTACATGACTGCTGAACAAGCAAAAGCATACGGTTTGATCGATGAAGTAATGGAAAACAGTGCTTCTTTAAACTAATCGGAGAGTGCTGAATAAGTTCCGTGCCTAAAAATTCGTACAACAAACGAGCCGAATAACGAAAACTATCTAAGTAGTTTTTTCCGTTATTCGGCTCGTTTCGTTTATCCAGAAGAAATACATTTTTTATCCGTTAGACAAGGCAGTCAAAAGTAGACTCCCCAAAAAATCTTCATGCTACTGTATCTGATCGAACTCGCCTTTCAGGTATTTTTCTCCTAGATCGACATAATGCTGGATATTTTGCCGATTCTTTTCGATTTCTTCTTCCGTAAGCGGGCGGATTACTTTGGCCGGTCGGCCAAAAGCCAATACACTGGGTGGGATGACTTTTCCTTCCGTTACTAGCGATCCAGCGCCGATCAAGCTATTTTCTCCAATCACTGCATGATTCAAAATCGTGGAACCCATGCCGATCAGCGCCCCTTTTTCAATCGTACAGCCATGCAGCAAACATTGGTGCCCAATAGTCACATTTTCAGCGACTTCGACAGGTGCATTATGATCCACATGAATAATCGTGCCATCTTGAATATTAGTGTTTGAGCCAATCTTGATCGCGTTACTGTCACCACGTACAACTGCTTGATACCAAACAGTTACTCCTTCCCCAAGTTCAACCTCACCGACAACAGTGGCGTTTGGGGCAATAAATCGTTCTTTCATCCATGCTCCCCCTTCTTTTGTTGTTCATTATAACAGAATCGTGATGACTGCAACAAAAAGAAGATGAGAAAAAGGAAAATTTACCTTTCACTCATCTTCTAAATCAAACAGTAGAAATAGTAGTCTCTTCGAAAAGAAATCAAGATTCTCAAAAATTTGTAAAGTGATTTCTGTGAATCGCAGCTTATTTCTCATGGTTTGATACTTCTCTTTTAGGCTTCTAAATGTTCTAATACAGATTCATATGCCACAACTTGTGCTCGTAACCGTTCGATTTGTAGTTCATTTTCAATAAAATTAATGGAATTTCCTAGTTCTTCTTGTCGGCGTGTTGTCAAACGGTCGATTTCCTTCTTTGTTTCAGCAATTTTTTTGTCCAAAAATTCTTGCATAATCCCATCTCCGCTTCTTATTTGATACATTAAGCGTAACACCAATGACACAGAAAAACAAAAATAAACCTTCTTTTTTGTTGCGCTTTTTACGCCTCTATTACTTCTTTTGCAAATTGACTATTGTAGAGTTTTTCATAAAAACCGCCTTGTGCAAGCAAGCTTTCATGCGTTCCTTTTTCGATGATCTGTCCTTGATCCATCACTAAGATCAGATCAGCATCTCGAATCGTGGATAACCGATGGGCGATCACGAAACTGGTTCGTCCTTTCATCACGCGATCCATTGCTTTTTGGATCAATGCCTCAAGACGTGTGTCCACTGAACTGGTTGCTTCATCTAAAATCAAAATCTTAGGATCAGAAACCACTGCACGAGCAATCGTCAACAGTTGCTTTTGCCCTAGAGAAACATT
The DNA here is from genome assembly GCF_005236045.1 of Enterococcus sp. VV15. Taxonomy (NCBI): domain Bacteria; kingdom Bacillati; phylum Bacillota; class Bacilli; order Lactobacillales; family Enterococcaceae; genus Enterococcus; species Enterococcus sp. VV15. The sequence goes on along the minus strand of NZ_QPTY01000001.1, from coordinate 6,561 downwards.
GTCCCCTTCAGAATTGATCTCCATTTCATAGCCATCTGGCATCGTTCGAATAAAGTGATCAACATTGGCTGTTTTCGCAGCATCAACCACTTCATAATCTGTCGCATCCAATTTACCGAACCGGATATTGTCCGCAATCGTTCCTTCATATAGCCATGCATCTTGCAGAACCATACCGAACAATGACCGAACATCACTTCGGCTCATTGATTTTGTATCGATACCATCGATTTTTATAGCTCCATGTGTCACATCATAAAAACGCATCAATAGGTTGATCAACGTTGTTTTTCCTGCACCTGTAGGACCTACGACTGCTACCGTCTGCCCTGCTTTGACCTCAAAATTCAAGTCTTGGATCAACGGTTTTTTTGGATCATAGGCAAAGTCCACATGTTCAAAAGAAACATTTCCTAATATTGTTTCTGGAAGAGTGACATCTACTTTATTTTCTTTTTCCTCTGGTTCATCTAAAATCTCAAAGACACGCTTCGTAGCCGCCGAAGCACTTTGTAGAACAGAAGACAATTGCGTGATATTTCCCATTGGTTGGCTGATTTGCCAAATATATTGGATGAACGCTTGTAGTTGCCCCACAACGATCACACCTGAAATCACATAAAAACTACCCAATACAGCCATTCCGATATACGTAGCATAGGCGGTAAGTTGAACTAAAGGCATCATCAGGCCAGAAATAAACGCTGCTTTGAATCCATAATGTTTCAATGAATGATTGACCTTTTTAAATCCTTCAAAGGTCTCTTGTTCCCGACCATAGACTTTCAATACACTAAAACCAGTCATATTTTCTTGAACATAGCCATTCAATTCCCCCAATGAATTTTGCATTTGTTGGAAGTATTTTTGGGAAGCATTGATCACTCGTTTAGAGATCCAGATGGAAGCTGGGATCATGATCATTGAAATCAGAGCCATGATTGGTTGTATATAAAACATCATTACCGCTGCCATCGTAATTCCTAAAATCGCATTCACGACACCAATAAACGCTTGTTGCAAAGCACCGCTGACAGCATCCACATCGTTAGTGACACGAGATAAAATATTTCCTTGCTGGTTCTTGTCAAAATAAGAAACCGGTAAGCGATTGATTTTTTCTTCGATATCTCTTCTCAGATCTTGCATTGCACTTTGCACAACATTGGTCATCAAAACACCTGAAAGCAATTGTGAAACACAATAACCGATCCCAACAACTGTGATCCAAATCAAACACTTAAAAATATAATCAAAGTTGATCGACTCACCATTCGCAATATTATTGCTGATTTCAGTGGTTGGCAAACCAACTACGTAAGGTAGTGCGACATTGAATGCGACCGTCAATACAGTAAACAACAAAACAAAGATAAACGTCAATTTGTAGGGTTTGATATAACGAGCTAATCGTTTTAAGGAAGCAAATGTATTTTTCATGCTAATTCCTCCTTCGATAACTGTGAAGCAGCTATATCATAATAGATCGGGCAATTTTCCAATAACTCTCGATGCGTGCCCATACCTACCACTTCCCCCTCATTCAAGACAATGATCTTATCAGCATGCATGATCGTTCCTACACGTTGTGCCACGATCAAGACAGTTGATTCTGTCGTTTCTTTTTTCAGTCTTGCACGAAGCTTCGCATCCGTTTGATAATCCAATGCAGAGAAACTGTCATCAAAAATATAGATCTCCGGTCTGCGAACAATTGCACGTGCTATTGCAAGCCGTTGTTTTTGTCCACCTGAAAAGTTTGCTCCCCCTTCGGAAAGATGTTCATCATATCCATCGGTTTTCTTAGATATAAAATCCGCTGCCTGAGCAATTTCTGCAGCTTGTTCCATCTCTTCTTGGGTTGCATCCTCTTTACCATATCTCAAATTTTCAGCGATCGTTCCAGTAAACAACAGCGCTTTTTGTGGAATAAAGCCGATTTTATCTCGAAGTTTGCTTAAGCGATAGTCACGCACATCTACTCCATCAATTAAAATCTCGCCGTCACTGACATCGTAAAAACGAGGAATCAGTTGGATCAGTGTTGATTTCCCACTACCAGTACTCCCAATAAATGCTACCGTTTCTCCAGGAGAGGCAGTAAAGCTTACGTTGCGGATCACTGGCTCTTGTGAGTGTCCTGGATAAGCAAAGGTCACATTTTTAAATTCAATATACCCTTTTGTTTTTGTTTCAGAAACGCCATTAGGATCTTCAGTGATTGATGGAGAAGCATCCAATGCTTCTTGGATACGACCAGCAGAAACTGCTGCACGCGGGTACATCATGAAGACACTTGCAAATAGCATGAATGAAAATAGCGCATGGAAAATATATTCGATAAATGCGATCAAGTCACCTACTTGTAACGCTCCTGCTTCAATTTGAACTGTTCCGCTCCAAATGATCAAGACCATAACAATATTGAACAAAAAGTAAAAACCAGGTTGCGCAACAGCCATCAAACGAAAGAGACTCTTTGAACTAGAAGCATAGTTCTTATTTACCTTGGCAAAACGTTTTTCTTCGAATTTTTCATTGACGAACGCACGAATAACTCGTAAACCAGATAGATTTTCACGTAATATACTATTGATTTTATCTAAATTTTTCTGTTGTCTTTTTGACAATGGTTCAGAAAATTTAGCAATTGCTACCACGGCGATTAATAAGAGAGGTAACGCCCCGATCACATACAAACTTAATGATACGCTTGTACGCATGACCATGTAGAGACTCACCACGAACATCATCGGCGTCATAAAACCGATTCTCAAGATATTTTGTAAAAATAGCATGATTTGATACGCATCATTCGTTGTTCGAGTAATCAAAGATGCTACCCCTAATGTTTCATATTCTTGGTGTGAGTAACTTTGGATTTTTTTGAATAGATCATCTCTGATATCTGCTACGATATTCGTCGTGATCCGAGAACCAAAATAGCCTAACAATATATTCATAATGATCCCTATCACCGTAATGATGATCATGAAAATTCCTTGTTGTTTGACATAATCGAAATCGTTGTTGCGAATGCCGACATCGATCATTCGAGCCAAGATCGTTGGTAACCCCAACTCGATCAAAATAAAACCAAATACGCAGATAAAATTCAATACAAGATATTTTTTATAGCGCATGGTGTAATGCCACATCAATTTCACTTTCTCATCTCCTTTTAATCAAATTAAATTTAGCCATTAATAAAAATAATAGCATACTCCGTGACTATATAGAACACTTCTAGTGGGAAAAAAATTTTTTTATTATATTCGGATGATAAAAACAATTTTCCTTTCCACTTAGTCGATTTCTATACTTATCACCAATTTTATGCTAAAATAGCAATTAACTATTGTATGTGAAAACCATACAGAAGGGCACGGTTGAAGAATAATCTGAATGGATAAGCAAAACGAGGCTTGTCTCTTTGAGTAAAATCGATCATTTTACTCAAAGCATATGAAAAACTAGGTGGCTTGTCCCCTCGTTTTGTGTTGTCTAAAATCAACTAGCTAAATTACTGCTATACGCAGATAAAGGAGACTTACTAATGATTTACAAAGTATACTATCAAGAAACAAAGATTCGTAATCCCAAACGAGAAGAAACTCAATCACTTTACATTGAAGCAAGTAGCGATGTCGAAGCACGTCAAAAAGTGGAAGAAAATACCCCATACAATATTGAATTCGTTCAACTTCTAGAAGGAAGCCATCTAGAATACGAAAAAGAAAATGCCGAATTCACTTTAGTGGAGTTTTAAGATGAAACTTTCCATCAAAAATAACGAGACAGGCGTCTTTGCGGTTGGTGGATTAGGTGAAATCGGGAAAAACACGTATGGGGTACAATTTCAAGATGAAATCATCATCATTGATGCTGGAATCAAGTTTCCAGAAGATGACCTTCTTGGAATTGACTACGTAATTCCTGACTACAACTATATCGTTCAAAATATACACAAAGTGAAAGCACTTGTGATCACTCATGGGCATGAAGACCATATTGGTGGGATCCCTTATTTATTGAAACAAGCAAATATCCCTATCTATGCTGGCCCCCTTGCGTTAGCGTTGATAACAAATAAGCTTGACGAACACGGTTTGTTACGAGATGCTGAAATGCATGAGATTAATGAAGATACTGTGATCCGATTCAGAAAAACATCAGTTAGCTTCTTCAGAACGACCCATAGTATCCCTGATGCATTAGGTGTCGTTGTAAAAACACCTTCTGGTAACATCGTTGCCACAGGTGACTTCAAATTTGACTTTACGCCAGTTGGTGAACCTGCAAACTTACACAAAATGGCGCGTATTGGTGAAGAAGGTGTTCTTTGCTTGCTATCTGATAGTACAAATGCAGAGATCCCAACGTTCACAAAATCTGAAAAAACGATTGGTCTTTCTATCTTAAAGATTTTTGAAAAGATTGAAGGTCGCATCATATTTGCTAGTTTTGCGTCAAATATTTTCCGTTTACAGCAAGCTGCAGATGCTGCTGTTGCGACGGGTCGAAAAATCGCTGTATTTGGTCGTAGCATGGAAAATGCAATCGTCAATGGTCAGCGTCTAGGATATATCAAAGTGCCAGATGGGACATTTGTGGATGCACATGAAATCAATCGTTTACCAGCAAATGAAACAATGATTTTATGTACTGGTTCTCAAGGTGAACCAATGGCTGCGTTGAGTCGGATCGCAAATGGCACGCATCGTCAGATCCAAATCCAACCTGATGATACAGTCATCTTTTCAAGTTCACCTATTCCAGGAAATACAACAAGTGTCAATCATTTGATCAACTTGTTATCTGAAGCAGGTGCAGAAGTTATCCACGGCAAAATCAATAACGTCCATACTTCTGGTCATGGTGGTCAAGAAGAGCAAAAATTGATGCTTCGTTTAATGAAACCAAAATATTTTGTTCCAGTTCATGGGGAATTCAGAATGTTGAAAATCCATGCTTCATTGGCCCAAGCCACAGGAGTTCCAGCTGAGAACTGTTTTATCATGGAGAATGGTGATGTGCTAGCTTTAACTAGCGATAGTGCACGTCCCGCTGGTCATTTCGTTGCTGGTGATGTTTACATCGATGGCAGCGGCATCGGTGATATCGGTAATGTTGTATTAAGAGATCGTCACCTACTATCTGAAGAAGGTCTGGTCTTAGCAGTTGCGACTGTCGATATCAAGAAGAGAGAAATCTTAGCTGGACCAGATATTCTATCTCGCGGTTTTGTTTATATGCGTGAATCTGGTGAAATGATCAATGAAGCGCAACGAATCTTATTCCACGCTCTTCGCGATGTCTTGAATGCACCAGATTGTTCAGAGCATAAATTAAAAGAAGCCATGACAGGTGCCTTACAACCGTTCTTATTTGAACGGACTGAAAGACATCCAATGATTCTTCCTATGGTGATGACACCTGACGAAGAAAAATAAAAGCTTTTAAAAAAGTTTGTTCAATATAAAAAGCAGGCAGCCTTTAGAGGCTGTCTGCTTTTTTTGATTATCGTGTCTGATCAAAAGTCGAAGGAAATATAGATCCAAAGACACAATAGAGCTAAGAAAATGGGAATCCCCTCTTCCAACTTGATACCACGGAGCTGCTGTTGAATACAATAAAAATCATTTGATGGAGGAGTTCGAGACAAAATTCGTTCATCCCGAACTAGAGTCTGCAGTAAAACTGATTTTTAGATTTGTCTCACATTCTACCGATTGGAAAAATCATCATTTGCCCTTAGACTTAGAAGTTCACTTCTCTTTTTTATTTTTAGACAAAAAAAGAGACCGTAATAATTACGGTCTCTTTTGGATTAGTGTTTAAAAGTGATCTATATTGACTACAAATACTTTTATAACAACCTCTTATAAACAGTATTTATTCTTTTCCTACAAATCAGTAGGTGAACAACACTTGTTTGGCTTTTTCAATGAAATTATGCTTTTTCAACATTCGTAGCTTGTGGGCCACGATCTGATTCTTCAACATCGAAAGTTACTGCTTGACCTTCTTCTAAAGTTTTGAATCCGTCACCTTGGATAGCTGAAAAGTGAACAAATACGTCACTTCCATCTTCACGTGAAATAAAACCAAATCCTTTTTCAGCGTTGAACCATTTAACTGTTCCGTTTTCCATTAATAATACCCTCCTCGTGCCTAAGCACTTAATTGATTGTAACATTGCTCGCGTACGATAGAGGTGCAACAGATGTTTCAACTTCTATTCCCAAACAAAATTACAATATAATTGTACACTTGCTTCATTTTTTTTGCAAGAAAGCCACTCTTATTCTTCTAATATTCCTTCTTCTCGTAAACTAAAATATTGCTTTTGCCCAATGATCAAATGATCCAATACATCGATCCCCATCATCTCTCCACATCTCTGTACTCTTCTTGTAAACTGCACATCTTGCTTGGATGGAATAACATTTCCCGATGGATAATATAAGTTAGCACATATATAAAAATCACTATGAGGTCCCATCCTCGTTATTTAGAAAAAGAAGAATCTTTTTATCATTTTACTTGCAAAGAATGGAA
>NZ_QPTY01000019.1:0-52219 GCF_005236045.1 Enterococcus sp. VV15 | reverse complement strand
TTGTGGTTAAAAACATTGTACCGTAAAAGGGCTGTTACATGGCCTTTTATCTTTTACACAATTATATGGACTTTATCATTTTTATCGCTGCAAGTTATTTTTTTATTTGTTTTTTCTTAGCTCATACAACCTATTAATATTTATACGTTATCTATGTATAAATCGATTTTGCCCTTATAGCTATGTCTTTAACTTCCTCCTCTCTTTATGTGGAAAACAATTTTTTAAACCTAAAGTTTTCCACATGAACGTCCAAACTTGCTTTTTTACGGAGCTCACAAAAACGAATGGGAGACAAATCTAAAAATCAAGTTTGCTACAGACTCTCGAATAAACGGCGTCCAAAAGTCAGGTTTTTCGGAAATCTCAAAAAAAAAAGCGTGGGACAAAAGTAAGAAACACTTCTGTCCCAGCCTCTTTTCTCTTCAATTTCTCAAACTTAAACGACTTTTGTTTCGACCTCTTTTCAGAAATGATTATTTGTTTTTTCTTTGGTCCTTGGTTTTCAGTGAAACAAAAAACGTAAGCAGCAAAGATAAAATGATGACTACTGAGCCGCATTTCTGTTGATCCAGATAAATGAGGATCGTTACCATGCTAGTAATCAATCCAATCGTTAATTTTTTCCTGTCTATCATAAGCATCCCTCTTCGGATACTATTCTCTTCTATAGATTCGATCATTTTTTTATCTTTTGTTTATATTTATCTTAATTTTTCTTATTGTTATTTAGTCAACGTAATGGGATTCGATTTTCTTACTTGGCATCAACCAGCCGAATAACATGATTCCATTAGTAATCAAGACAGCGAGGGGCGTCACTAGATAGCCTAGAACGATTCCGATGATATTCAATGAGATGGTCAAATAGGATTTTTTATAGTTGCCTAATAGTTCCTTGATTGCTTTCTTATGGGCCGTATCAGAATTGACCAATTCCCTTGCAAGGAAATAATACGCGATATTGGCACCTAACGAAACACCTCCATATGTGATTGCAGGAACTAAACTAAATGTGTATTCGCTGATCCAAGAAGTCGCAAATGGAAAAAGTGACAAAGCAAAGAGAAAAAAGCTATTTGCCCATAATACCTTCCCATTTACTTTATGGACGACTTGGAACATGTGATGATGATTGTTCCAATAGATAACTAAAGTAAAAAAACTGATAATGTAGATCAAAAAACGAGAGCCTAAAGCTGACAATGCTTGCCAAGTATCTGAACTTGGTTCATGTAACTCTAAAACGAGAATTGTCATGATAATCGCAATCACGGCATCGGTAAAAGCTTCTAAACGATTTTTCGACATAAGTTCCGCCTCCTTATTTGCCTTATTTTAGTAGAAAAGAACGAAAAAAAGCAACTGTTTTATACATCTAAATACCAAATAAAAAATCAGACTAACGATGGATGTGGCTGTTCATCCATTCTGTTATACTTTTTTCAATAAGAAGTTACCATATTTGTTCATCGGGCACCGGGTCAATTCAATTGCTGTAGTAAAGGATATTAACGTAACCGCTAGTCGATGCAAATAAGAAAAGAGGGGTTGTTATGCAACGTAGAAATAGTTTCTTAAATATCTTCATGTTGATCATGGTATTGGTTGTTGCTGGTTTTGCCATCAGTCTTTTTGTTGGTGTACTGAGCAGCATCTTATGGTTTGCTGTCAAATTGCTGATTCCTATAGCTATCATTATTTGGCTGATTCGTGCCATTAGTGGGGCTGATCGAAACCGCAAATACTATTAATCGAATACTCGAATGAGTTGATTACTCGGACATTTACTACAAAAAAACAGGAACAGATTAGACAACCTTCAGAGGTTGCTTTTCTGTTCCTGTTTTTATCCAAAGCTAAGAGATCTGCTTCTAGAAACACTTCCCAAAAAAAGAGTGCGGGACAAATCTAAAAATCAGGTTTGCTAAAGACTCCCGAATAAACGGCGTCCAAAAGTCAGTTTTTTCTCTCCAATTTCTCAAACCTAAACGACTTTTTTCTCGACCTCTTTATTAAATATTCTTCAACAAGATCTTATGGATTTTAGCATGATTTCACACATTTTAGTGTTTTTCTATCCGCTATTAAATGATATATCATTTGTTTAACCCAAAGCAACATCAAGGATCATCATGATGATGAATCCTAACATCACACCAAATACAGCAAAATGCCGCTTACTTGATAATGTTTGCTGTGCTTCGGGGATCAGCTCTTCGACAACGACATAGATCATTGCTCCAGCTGCGAATGCCAACGCGTACGGCAACAAGATCGATACCTTCGTCACTAAGATCGCACCAACGATACCAGCAATCGGTTCAACGATACCTGATGCTTGTCCATACATAAACGCCTTCGTACGGCTCAATCCTTCTTGCCGTAATGGAATAGAAACGGCGGCTCCTTCTGGAAAGTTTTGAATACCTATTCCTAGTGCAACAGAAATTGCTGCTAAAACAGCCGTTGTAGGGTTATCTGCGGTAGTTGCTGCTCCAAAGGCTACCCCAACAGCTAAACCTTCTGGGATATTATGCAATGTAATCGAAAATACCAATAAAATCGTCCGCTTCAAGTGGGTGGGTAAGCCCTCTGTTTCATGTTGTGGCCCAAAATGCATGTGGGGCAATGTCTTATCCGCAATATAAAGGAAAAGTCCGCCTAGTCCAAAGCCAATACTTACCACTAACCAAGCAATGTCGCCGTTTTCTTCTGCTTTCGTGATCGCAGGATCTAGCAACGACCAAAAACTTGCAGCGATCATCACTCCTGATGCAAAACCAAGCATCAGATTCAAGACGTCTTTCTTGATTTCTTTAAAGAAAAAGACTAATGCAGCTCCCAGTGCAGTCATAAAATAGGTAAAACCAGTCCCTACCAATGCCTGTTGCCACGGGTCTAATCTTAATAGCCATTCAGCCATATTTTTCTCCTTTCAATCCTTTACTTACTACTCTAGCATATAGAAAAAAGCATGACTACTATTTTACGAAAAGACGTATTAGTTGGGGTTTTTCTGACAAAGCACTATACTTTAGTTAGTAAATTTTATCACTAAGGGAGTGGAGAGTTATGTCAACAATCAATGCTGGTGTCGCTATGGTAAAAGTTCTTGAAAGTTGGGGAGTCGATCATATTTACGGAATTCCTAGTGGTTCATTCAATTCCATCATGGATGCTTTATATCATGAAAAAGAAAAAATCAAATATATCCAAGTTCGTCATGAAGAAGTCGGTGCATTAGCCGCAGCTGCCGATGCAAAACTAACGGGCAAAGTCGGCGCTGTGTTTGGCTCTGCTGGTCCTGGCGCGACCCATTTGATTAATGGACTATATGATGCCCAAATGGATCATGTCCCTCTCGTAGCGCTATTAGGACAAGTAGCTTCTGCAGCGATGAATTATAATTCTTTCCAAGAATTAAATGAAAATCCTATTTTTGCAGATGTTAGTGTCTATAACCGAACAGTGATGACGCCACAAAGTTTGCCACATGTAGTCGATGAAGCGATCAAAGCTGCTTACGAACATAAAGGTGTTGCTATCGTGACGATTCCTGTAGATTTAGGTTTTGCTGAAATCGAAGAACAAGATTTCACGACTGCAGCTACACACAAAACCGGCTATATCTTACCTGACGAAAAAGATTTGTTGGCTGCGCTTCCTTACATTGAAAAAGCAAAGAAACCTGTATTGTATGTTGGGCAAGGCACGCGTAATGGCTTCGAACAGATCAAACACTTTTCAGAACACTTTTCAGTTCCTGTCGTTGCTTCTGTTCTGGCCAAGGGAATTGTTCCTGATAGTTATAAAAATTTTCTTGGGTTTGCTGGACGAGTTGCGACGAAACCTGCAAACGAAGCACTTGCTGAAGCTGATTTGATTTTATTCGTGGGAAGTGACTTTCCATTTGGTCGAGCTTTCTTCAATCCTGATGCTGCCTTTATTCAAGTAGATATCGATGCATCAAAATTTGGCCGCAGACATGCCGTTTCTCTTTCAATCCTAGGAGATGCCAACACCACTTTAGAAAGATTAGCAGAACTTGGCCAACCTCGACCTGAAGATCGTTGGTATCTAGCAAATCAAAAAAACAAAGCGAACTGGGGCAACTGGTTGAAATCATTTGAAGATCGTGAAGAGCAACCTATCCGCCCGGAAGCAGTTTATAAAGAAATCAATCGTATTGCGAAAGACGATGCAATCTTTGTCACGGATGTCGGCAATACCACGATCCACTCGATTCGTCTTTTAGATATGAACGGCAACCAAAAGCATACTACTTCTGGTTGGTTCGCAACGATGGGAAATGGTGTTCCTGGAGGAATTGCTGCTCAGTTAAGTTTTCCAGAAAAGCAAGTGTTCACTCTAAGTGGCGATGGCGGATTCGCTATGGTCATGCAAGATATCATCACACAAGTCAAATATCAATTACCAATCATCAACGTCGTCTTCTCGAATGATTCCTTTGGTTTTATCGAAGCAGAACAAGAAGATACAGAACAAAAGAAATTCGGTGTCTTTTTGGAAGATGCAGATTTTGGTAAGGCCAGTGAAGCATTAGGTGCAGACAGTTTCACGATTACTGATTACCATCAACTACGACCAGCCTTTGATGCAGCTCAAAAGTCAACACGCCCTGTAGTCATTGATGTCAAAATCGAAAATAAACGACCACTACCTGTAGAAGACTTGCACTTAGATCCTCGAAAATATTCCACAGATGAAATCAATGCCTTCAAAGAAAAATATGAAGTTCATGATATGCCTGTATTAAATGAGCTATATGAAAAACGTGATTAAGTTATTCTAAAAGCACACTATAAAAAAACGAATAAACTCATAAAAAAGAGGCAGGACATAATAATGTCCTGCCTCTTTTTTATATAAACTACTGTCGAATATTTATCTAAATGCGTAAACGATATGAGTAATACCAAATAGCATAAAATAGAATCCAACTAAGAAACTTAGGGTCAATGCTGATGAGATAGGATTAAATAATAGCATGATCCCCAAAATGATACCTAAGATATTTACGATGACAGTGAACCAATAATAGCCATTACTTACCCCTTTAGCCAAATCAGCAGCCAATAAAGCAAATATGGAATCCGCAATGAACCACACTGCAAATACGAATGGCAATGCCACTACACCGGCTCCAATATTGAATAAGAAAAATATTCCTACTAAGATATCGATGATCCCTACAACTAGTGGTGTCTTCCCTTTGTAGCCAGTCAATTCCTTCATGCGATTGCGAACAAATAATTCAAAAATTCCTTTTAAAAAGGCAAAAATAGCAAATACGACCACAATTGCCACAAGATTACCTACTGGATCTTGGAAAGACATCAGAGAAACAATCACAAATAATATCCCTAAGATCAAAGAACCCCAATCTACCGTTTTTCTTTCATTCATTTTTCAAACCTACTTTCATTTTGATCTACTATCCATACTACCTTTCTCTTTAAATAACGTCAAAACATATGCTGAAAGACGATTGATCGCTCTGTTGACATTGTATTGTATTGCGAACTTTTTGATACATCCGAGTGTAAACAATTTACATATGAGAAGACTATTTATTATCCACTTTTTTTCTATCCAAGATCATTGTTTTTTTTAGAAAATACATGAATACATACAGATATCCACCTTCTATCCATCAGCTGTTTCTTACTTTTTTGTTACGTTGTTCCACGTGAAACACAAAGAATAGCTGATTACCTTGAAACTTTTACTTTTCCCCTATATAATTCTAGAAGACTTGTCAAAAACAATTAAAAGATAAAGTGAGGAAAAAAATTGATTACTGTAAATGATGTAAGTTTGCACTTTTCAGACCGCAAACTATTTGATGATGTTAATATTAAATTTACTCCCGGAAATTGCTATGGCTTAATAGGTGCAAATGGTGCAGGTAAATCAACGTTCCTTAAAGTATTATCCGGAGAGCTACAACCTTCTACAGGTACTGTCTCCTTGGGTCCAGATGAACGTATGGCCGTCTTGAAACAAAATCACTTCGACTATGAAGAATATACAGTCTTAGAAACAGTTATTATGGGACACAAACGATTGTACGAAGTAATGAAAGAAAAAGATGCCATCTACATGAAAGAAGACTTTACAGATGAAGACGGTATCCGAGCAGCCGAATTAGAAGGCGAATTTGCTGAGCTAAATGGTTGGGAAGCTGAACCAGAAGCAGCAGTATTATTACAAGGATTGAATATCCCTGAAGAATTACATCACCAACAAATGAGTGAACTTACGGGTGGTCAAAAAATCAAAGTCCTTTTAGCCCAAACACTATTTGGTAAACCAGATGTATTGCTATTAGATGAACCAACAAACGGATTGGATATCCAATCAATCAATTGGTTAGAAGAATTCTTGATTGAATTTGAAAATACAGTTATCGTCGTTTCTCATGACCGCCATTTCTTGAATAAAGTATGTACACATATGGCGGATCTAGACTTTGGAAAAATCAAATTATATGTCGGCAACTATGATTTTTGGTTAGAATCTAGTCAACTAGCTACAAAATTGCAAGCAAATGCAAATGCAAAAAAAGAAGAACAAATCAAAGAATTACAAGATTTTATCGCTCGTTTCAGCGCGAATGCTTCAAAATCAAAACAAGCGACTTCTCGTAAAAAAATGTTAGAAAAAATCACGTTAGATGACATTCAGCCATCTTCTCGTCGCTATCCATTCGTTGGTTTCAAACCAGAACGTGAAATCGGCAACGACCTTTTACAAGTCGAAAACGTGAGTGTTACTATTGATGGTAAGAAAATCTTAAATGATATATCATTTAATTTAAGTAAAGAAGACAAGGTTGCTTTTGTTGCTGAAAATGATATTACAACTACGACGCTATTCAAAGTAATCATGGGTGAGATCACACCAGATACAGGTACAGTGCGCTGGGGCGTCACAACAAGCAATGCTTATTTACCAAAGGATACAACGAAAGAATTTGATACGGACCTAACGATTTTAGACTGGTTAAGACAATATGCAAGTAAAGAAGAAGACGACAATACTTTCTTACGAAGCTTCTTGGGTAGAATGCTATTTTCTGGTGAAGACGTCTTGAAGCCTGTAAATGTCCTATCTGGGGGCGAAAAAGTCCGTTGTATGCTTTCTAAAATGATGCTTTCTAAAGCAAATGTCTTAGTTTTAGACGATCCAACGAACCATTTAGACCTAGAGTCAATCACTGCATTGAATGATGGGCTAATGGCCTTCACAGGTTCTATTCTCTTTGCTTCACACGATCATCAGTTTATCCAAACCCTTGCAAACCGCATCATTGCTGTTTCTGATAAAGGGGTCATCGATCGCGCAGACACAACGTATGATGAGTTTTTGGAAAACAAAGATATCCAAAAACAATTAAATGAATTATGGAACTAAACGGATCAATTGTTTCGTGACTGATTGATTGTTGAATCTTACTGGTGCTGTTCGTTAGAAATGTCTAACGAACAGCATCTTTTTATATTCTCCGGGCACATACAAAACCCATAATGCTGAAATTCCTCAACAAAGAAGCAAGTGGGACAAATCTAAAAATCAGTTTTGCTACAGACTCTCGAATAAACGGCGTCCACAAGTCAGTTTTTTTGGAAATTTCAAAAAAAAAACGAGCATAGGACAAAAGTAAGAAACACTTTTGTCTCATGCTTTAAAAACGAATAAACGGTGGGAGCAGAAGCAACTCCTTCTTAAATAAGCCGAAATTCACAGAATTTGCAAAACAATTTCCATGATTCTCTGGTTCTTTCTCGGAATGAAATACTTCTGTTGCAACCTATTCTTTCTGATTAGTGATGGTACACTTCTATCGTTTGATTCCCATTGAAAAAATGGCGATACAGCCATAGCCAGTATGACTAGCGATCGTAGGACCCAACGGATAAAGTTTCACTTCTTTCATCTTGATGTTCTCTTCTAACAGGCGTTTCGCTTTTTCGGCACTTTCTAAGTCCCCTGCATAGGCAATATAGACGATTTGTTCTAAAGGAGCGACGATCGTTTTAATCGTTTCTTCTACGACTTTTTGGATAGATTTATTTCTGCCACGCACCTTATCGACATTCGTCAGACGCCCTTCTTCATCTACTGTAATAATTGGTTTGACACTCAGAATACTTCCTAATGTAGCGCTAGCCTTTGAAATACGTCCGCCACGTTCAAGATGTTTCAAATCATCGACGGTTACCCAAGAGTGTACTTTTAAATAATTATTTTTTAACCACTCTAACGTTTCTTCTAATGTTTTTCCTTCATCTTTCAATCGCACAGCTTCTAATACCAACACGCCTTCACCAACACTAGCAGCTTTCGTGTCAAATACATGTATCTGAGGGTCAGGATACTCTTCTTTTAGTAATTCTACAGCTTGCAATGCACTACTATAAGAGCCACTCAATGCACTTGAGAAAGCAACATATAAAACTGGGATTTTTCTTTCAGCATACGTACGGAAGAATTCAAGGTATTGTCCCACATTGATCTGTGATGTGGTTGGCGTTGCTCCGTTTCTCAATTGTTCCATATATTTGTTATAGTTAAATGTTTTCCCCAGATCATCCACTAATTCTTGTTCATCTAACTGGATCTTCATTGACAAAAAGTCAACATTCGCCGCTGCGAGTACTTGATAAGGAAGATCACAACATGAGTCTGTTACTATTTGATACACCTACTTCAACTCCTTCACCATTCATTTTACCCTTGCCCCCTATTATAGCAAATCTCTTGCGTTCAAAATATCTTTAGCTATCTAAAAAGAAAATAATTAATATTCACTCACTTTTTTTGGCCATCTACCGGTGTTCACAGTGAAGAAAACGATAAAAAAAGGTCGAACACCACAAAAGGACAACAGGTTCTTTCCTGCTTTCATGGTGTTCGACTCTATAGCACATTCGTTCACTCTTTAAGGCACAAGAATGTCCTGTCTCAACGAATATTACTAAAATGACTTAGATTTGCGCCCAGACGCTTTCTAAGATATTTGTTTGTGTTCGGTCAGGTCCAACTGAGAATGTTGAAATACGGACTCCTACAAGCTCTGAGATACGTCTAACATAGTTACGGGCATTTTCTGGTAGTTCAGCAAGTGTTTTACATGCTGTAATATCTTCAGACCAACCAGGAAGTTCTTCGTATACTGGTTTGCAACGTTTCAATTCTTTCAGGCTTGCTGGGTAATGGTAGATCATTTCTCCATCTAATTCATACGCTGTACAGATTTTTACTGTTTCTAGTCCGCTTAATACATCGATTGAATTCAATGATAGGTTAGTGATTCCTGATACACGTTTTGAATGGCGCATCACGACTGTATCAAACCAACCGACACGACGAGGTCGACCTGTTGTCGTACCATATTCACGACCGACTTCACGGATTTGTTGACCTGTTTCGTCAAATAGTTCTGTTGGGAATGGACCATCTCCTACACGAGAAGTATAAGCTTTACATACACCAACGACTTTATTGATCTTTGAAGGGCCAACGCCACTACCGATCGTTACTCCACCAGCTACTGGATTAGAAGAAGTCACAAATGGATACGTTCCTTGATCGATATCCAACATCACGCCTTGGGCACCTTCAAACAAGACACGTTTTCCTGCATCTAGAGCATCATTTAAGATGACTGATGTATCAGTGACATATTGTTTGATTTGTTGGCCATATTCATAGTATTCTTCGAAAATATCCTCAAATACCAATGGTTCAGAATCGAACATCTTCACAAATTGACGATTTTTATCTTCTAAGTTCAAACGCAGACGTTCTTCAAAAATCTCTTTATCTAATAAGTCTGCAATACGGATACCGACACGAGCAGCTTTATCCATATAAGCTGGTCCGATCCCTTTGATCGTTGTACCGATCTTGTTTTCACCTTTTGAATCTTCTTGTAATTGATCCAATTTGATATGGTAAGGCAAAATGACATGCGCACGATCTGAAATACGTAAATTCTCTGTCGCTACACCTTTTTCGTGCAAATACGCTAATTCCGTCACTAATGATTTAGGATTCACCACTACGCCATTTCCGATTACACTGATTTTATCTTTATAAAAAATCCCAGAAGGAATCAAATGCAGTTTGTAAGTAACACCATTGAATTTGATTGTGTGTCCTGCATTGTCGCCACCTTGGTACCGTGCGATCACCTCAGCATTTTCACTAAGAAAGTCAGTAATCTTTCCTTTCCCTTCGTCGCCCCATTGTGTACCTACTACTACTACAGATGACATCTGAACACCTCGTTTTATATTATTTAATCCTGAATTATTGTATCAATAACTCGCTATTTATTCAACTAAAATCGAATGATACTTTTATTTATTTTATAAAAACGCTTAAAAAACGAACAATAAACGTATTTGAAAAATTATTCCCTCAAAAGAGTATAGGGAATAACAAAGGCTTGACTTAGAAGATGAACAAATAATATAGGACAAATTTAAAAGTTAGTTTTGCTACATACTCTCGAATAAACGGCGTCCACAAGTCAGGATTTTCGGAAATTTCAAAAAAAAAAGAACAATACAAAAAACGTATTGTTCTTTTTTTATCCAATTTTTCAAACCTAAACGACTTTTGTCTCGAACTCATTTTTTCTGATTTATTTCGCTATTTTGTAACAACTACTGACATTGCAGACTGCTTCATCATAGATCATTTTCTTCATAAATGATGCTCATTGGCATTGATAGAGATAGGATAGGAATGAAAATCATCTGCTATGACTTCATTTCTTGAAGTGGAACACTTCTGTCTCTTCTAGTATTCTTCTCTTGGTGATAACGACGAAAACTTGTTGTATTCTTTGATGAATAGTAATTCAACAGTTCCTCGGGCACCACTACGGTTTTTTTCGATGATGACTTCGATCACGTTGTCATTTTGCGCTTCAGCGCCGTCATTGTCTTCGCCGCCTTCTCTTTCATAATAATCATCACGGTACAAGAACGCGACGATATCTGCGTCTTGTTCGATAGAACCTGATTCCCGGATATCACTTAAAACAGGTCGTTTATCTTGCCGCTGTTCAACACCACGAGAAAGCTGTGATAATGCGATAACAGGCACTTTCAATTCTTTCGCCAGTTTCTTTAACTGACGGGAAATATCAGAAACTTCTTGTTGACGATTTTCTCTGCCATTCCCTTCAATCAATTGAAGATAGTCGATCAAGATCAAGCCGAGATTGCCTTTTTCCTGTGCGAGTTTGCGGCACTTTGCGCGTATTTCAGAGATTTTGATCCCAGGAGTATCGTCAATAAAGATATTCGCCCGTGACAAGCTCCCCATCGCAACGATCAGATTGGACCATTCTTCTTCAGAAAGCTGACCTGTACGCAAATGGCTCGCTTCAATCGATCCTTCCGCACAAAGCATCCGATTAACCAGGGATTCTGCCCCCATTTCCAAACTGAAGATAGCTACGGAACGATCCGTTTTGGTACCGACATTTTGTGCGATATTCAATGCAAAAGCCGTTTTCCCGACAGCTGGTCGAGCTGCCAAGATGATCAATTCTTCTGGTTGGAAACCTGCTGTCATCTTATCTAATCCTTGATAGCCAGTAGGAAGTCCTGTGATTTCTTCGTTGTTTTGTGCTAACTGGTCAATATTTTCGATCGTTGAATTCAAGACTTCTGCGATCGATAAAAATCCGCTCCGGTTTCTTTTTTCGGATACTTCAAGGATGCTACGTTCTGCATCATCTAATATCGATTGGACTTCTTCTCCCTGTTCAAATCCACGAGTAACAATTCCTGTCGCTGTTTGGATCAAATTACGCAATAATGATTTTTCTTCTACGATCTTTGCATAATAAACGATGTTCGCCGCTGTAGGAACAGCCAATGCTAAATCGGAAAGATAACTCAAGCCCCCAGCATCTTCTAATAGATTTCCTTGTTCCAAACGATCTTTGACAGTGACCACATCGATTGCTTCACTACGATCATTCAATTCGATCATTGTTTCAAAAATGATTTGATGTCCCCGACGATAAAAGTCTTTCGGTTCTATGTACTCCATGGCATCAATGATCGTTTCAGCATCTAAAAAAACTGACCCTAAAACCGCTTGTTCGGCTTCAATATTTTGCGGTGGAATTCGATCCTGCCACACTTCATTCATACATATCGCTCCTTGTCTTCAATTGCTTCATTTTACAAGAAAATAGTCAAAAAGTCACCCTAAAAAGTGGAAAATTCATTGTATCTTCACGCGGAAAATCATTCCACTGTATTTGTACGTTGGCTTTATCGTTCAAAAACATTGCCTTTTTCCCTATTCAAATATAAGAGTTTAGTACAGAAGTATTTCACTCCGAGAAATAACTAGGGATTTTGGAAAATCGTCTTTCCTACTTTGTGATTTCAGGTTATTTTTGAAGATGCTACTCCTTGTTTATTCATGTTTAGAGAATGTGGGACAAATCTAACAATCAGTTTTGCTACAGACTCTAATTCTGAATAAACGGCGGCCAAAAGCCAGGTTTTTCGGAAATTTCAAAAAAAACGAGCAATACAAAAAACGTATTGTTCGTTTTTTTGAAATTTCTCAAACCTAAACGATTTTTGTCTCGACCCTCTCATAATTGATTTTACTAACTTATTCTTGTACAACGTGTACTTTGATCGTTGCTGTCACTTCATGATGCAATTTGACTGGTACATTCGTGTAACCTAATGTACGGATTGGATTTCCTAGTTCGATCTTACGTTTATCTAGTTTCACTTTGTACTGTTTGTTCAATCCTTCTGCGATTTGTTTAGAAGGAATTGAGCCGAATAAGCGGCTGTCTTCTCCAGCTTTTGCTTTTAATTCAACAACCGTATCTTCTTTTTCTAAAAACTCTTTCAGTTTTTTTGCTTCTTCTAAAATTTCTGCTTCATATTTTTCTTGTGCTTTTTTCTGACCAGCTAATTGGCTGATGCTACTTTTTGTTGCTTCTTTTGCTAGATTGTTTTTTAATAGGTAATTTTGAGCATATCCTGTCGGAACTTCTTTTACATCACCTTTTTTTCCTTTACCTTTTACATCTTGTAAGAAAATGACTTTCATAGCAATTACTCCTTATCATATAGTTGATTCATGTTCTCGTTGATTACAGCTAATAAACGCTGTTTGGTTTCTTCAACTGTGACATTTTCCAATTGCGTAGCAGCATTCGTGAAATGTCCACCGCCACCTAGCGACTCCATGATCAATTGCACGTTGATCGTGCCCGTACTGCGTGCACTGATACCGACTAATCCATCCGTTCGTTTCGTAATGACGAATGCACCATTGATATTGATCATTGATAAGAGTGTGTCCGCTGTTTTTGCGGCTATGACACTATTATACTCTTTTTCATCTGTCCCTGTCGCTACCACAATATCTGATGTCACATACTCACTTTGGGCGATCAAATCACTGATCTCCAAGTAAGTTTCTAAATCTGAACTCAATAAATATTGTACTAGGGAAGTGTCAGCTCCACAAGCCTTTAAATAGCTTGCTACATCAAAAGTTCGAGCGGTCGTCCGTACATTGAAACTATTCGTATCGACCGTCATCCCAGCAAGCAACAATGTAGCTTCAAACCGATCTAAACGATTGGCTCGACTGCTTTGATACTGAATTAGCTCTGTGACTAATTCTGAAGCTGAAGAAGCTGAGGATTCAATGTACGTCAATAATGGTTTACTTGGGAATTCTTCCCCACGTCGATGATGATCGATGATCACGATCTTATCAAACTGCTCATAAAGGCTCTGAGAGATCGATAGCGAAGGTTTATGGTAGTCGACCATCACAAGTAAGTCCTCATTTTTTTTCAGCTCCATCGCTCGTTTAGGCGAGATCAATTGTGCTTCCAAATCTGGATGTTTATGGATTTCTTCCAAACAACGTTCAACGTCTAGAATAATTTCTGTTTCATCTATGACCACATAAGCTTTTTTCTGATTAAAGCGTGCTAAACAACTCACGCCAAATGCTGAGCCAATCGCATCCATATCTGGAAACTTATGACCCATGATAAATACATCGCCTGTTTCATCAAAAATTCTTCGTAAAGCCGTACTCATCGCTCTGGATCTCACCCGTGTCCGCTTCACTGTTTTTGCTGATCTTCCACCGTAATAGACCGGTTTCGCTCCTTCACGCATCTCTTTGACGACAACTTGGTCGCCACCTCTAACTAGCGCTACATCCAGATTGTTTTGTGCTTCTGCACCAATTTCATCGAGTGGATCTTGACCATACGCAATCCCCATACTAAGAGTGATCGGCAGATTTTGTTTCTCCGCTTCTTCACGTAAGCGATCCAGCAAATCAAATTTCTTATCCATCATTTTCTTTAGCACATTCAATTGAGTGAAAAAGAAAAAACGTTCTGAATTGATTCGTTTAAAGAAAACATGGTACTCATTCATCCAATCTGAAACCAACGTTGTCACAAAAGAATTCAGGTAAGAAATTTCTTTGTCGTCCAGTTTATCGATCGCATCGGCATAGTTGTCGATCGATAGTATGCCAATTACCGGCTGGCTGTTGGTTTGGTGCAGTTTCAGTAATTGTGTTTGCGTGACATCACTAAAATAGACTACGCCCTTAACAGTATCTAAATCGAATTGAAATGTTTTATCCGCTAAGTACAGCTGATTCTTTTTCTTTTCTTTTGCAGCAAAAAACGCATCCAGTAGTTCATCTTCTGATAACGCACTTTGATCCTTGATCCCTAATGCAAAAGGATTCATCCAATCGATTTTTTGAGTCATCGGCTGGTAAGAAATGATCCCGACTGGCATGATCTCTGAAACATAAGCTAAGTGTGTTTCGGCAACCGTTGAAGCTTGTTGGATCTTTTCACGATTTCGCAGTGTCAGCCAGCGTTTCACTTTCAGCCAGTAGCGAAGCCACAAGATATTCAAAACTAAAACAACCAAAGCGCTAACAAACCGAAATGGCATAAATAAGATAACCAGTATTTCGATTAATATGAATAAAATAATGCAGAGAGGTCTAGGGGTTAAGTTTGTATTTTCTTTTTCCATCGTCTTCCTCCCATATTTGATTAGTTTAATTTTACCATAACTTTCGTCATTCAAGCGATTAAAAAAATGGGCAAGGATTTTTTTCTAATTTTAGTATGTTTAAACGATCTGATTTTTATATCGCTTGTCCTTTAGGCAAAAGCGTACAGAAAAGAGATCGTTTGTAGTTGAATCTACGCTCTTTACTAAATTTCCAGGGGTAAAAAAAGACAACAGTCTTAGCGACTGTCGTCTGATTTTCATTCTTAGTCTTCGCTTACAAAAGGTAGTAAGCCCATGATACGTGCGCGTTTGATAGCAATTGTAATTTTACGTTGGTTCTTAGCGCCAGTACCTGTTACACGACGTGGCAAAATTTTACCGCGTTCTGAGATAAATCTTTTTAGTAATTCAATATCTTTATAATCGATATATTCAATATGGTTAGCAGCGATATAGTCTACTTTACGACGTTTACGTCCGCCTCTTCTTTGTTGTGCCATTCTATTTCCCTCCTATCAAATTCGTTTAGAATGGTAAATCATCGTCTGAAATGTCGATCGTTGAACTTGAGCCAAATGGATCAGAATTGTCACGATCAAAATCAGGCATACCGTTGGATGATTGAGATGTTTGATTATAGTTATTACTTCCGCCAAAATTATTTGCCGATTGACCAGAGCTTTGAGAACCGCCGCTTTGTTGACGATTTTCAGATGCAGAACGACTTTCCAATAATTGGAAATTTTCAGCAACTACTTCTGTTACATATACACGTTGTCCTTGTTGATTATCATAAGAACGAGTTTGGATACGTCCGGTAACACCTAAAAGAGTACCTTTGCGAGCATAGTTTGCTAATGTTTCTGCTGATTTACGCCAAATCACACAGTTGATAAAGTCAGCCTCACGATTGCCGTTTTGGCTAGTAAAATTACGATTGACAGCTAAAGTGAACGTTGCAACTGCAGTGCCACTTGATGTATATCGTAAATCTGGATCTTTCGTTAGACGTCCAACTAGTACAACATTATTAATCAAAATTGTCATCTCCTCTCATCGTTTTCCATTGTTCCACATGAAACAATGATTAAGCTTCTTCTTTAACAATCATGTGACGAATAATATCGTCGTTGATTTTAGCAAGACGGTCAAATTCATTGACAGCAGCTGCTGATGATGGAGAAGTTACTTTAACGATGTGATAGATACCTTCACGGTAACCGTTCATTTCATACGCTAAACGGCGTTTTTCCCAATCTTTAGATTCGATAACTTCAGCTCCGTTATCTTTTAAGATTGTATCGAAACGTTCGATTAAAGCAGTTTTTGCTTCTTCATCAATGTTTGGACGAATAATATACATGATTTCATATTTCGTATTTTCCATTGATATTCACCTCCCTATGGACTTTCGGCTCTTAGGTTCCCAAGAGCAAGGAGAGTTTTCTAATAAATTAGACTACTCACAATCCTTGATTATACACGAAATAAACAGTTAAAGCAAGAGGACAAAAAGAAAAAGCAGTCAAGATTTCTCTTGACTGTTTTTTCATCTTGATGATTATTCCTCCGATTGATCGTCCATTGTTTCCGTTGATACATCTACTTCTTCACTTGTAGCCTCTTCTGGACTTTCAGGTTCGACGGTCGCCATCGTTACTACTTTCGTATCAGCTTCCATCTTGATCAAGCGTACCCCTAAAGTTGCACGTCCTGTTTGAGAAACGGTTGCTACGTTGAAACGAATGATGACCCCTTTATCAGTGATCAACATGATGTCTTCATCTCCAACCACAGTCGCTAGACCAGCTAATGGACCATTTTTTTCTGTGATATTGGCTGTTTTGATTCCTTTACCACCACGACCTTTTACTGGATACTCAGAAACTTTTGTTCGTTTACCGTACCCTTTTTCTGTGATGATCAGTACTTCGTGATCTTCATTCATCAAGGCTGCACCGACTACATAATCTTCTTCACGTAAACGAATTCCTCTCACACCTGAAGCTGTACGTCCCATATCACGAACGGCCTCTTCAGAGAATGTTACAGAATACCCGTTATGTGTACCAATGATGATATTGGATCGACCATCCGTTAGCAGAACATTGACTAATTCATCATCTTCTTTCAAACCGATAGCAATCAAGCCATTGCTTCTGATATTAGCGAATGCTGTCACAGTGGTTCGTTTTACCGTTCCTTGGCGCGTTGTAAAGAATAGATAATGTCCTTCTTCTGCTTGCCCAGTTACAGCGATGATTGCTTGGATTTTTTCGCTTGAATCGATTCCCAATAGATTGATGATCGGAATCCCTTTGGCTGTACGACCATATTCTGGGATTTCATAGCCTTTTGCACGATATACTTTTCCGTTGTTTGTGAAGAAAAGCAATGTATCATGGGTCGAACAAGAAACCAGATTCTTGACAAAGTCGTCATTGTGGACACCCATCCCTTGGACACCGCGACCGCCACGACGTTGTGCTCGGAATTCGTTATTTGCTAATCGTTTGATATACCCATTATTTGTTAGTGTGATCACGATTTCTTCTTCTTCGATCAAGTCTTCGTCTTCCAGACTCAATACTTCGCCTACCAATAATTCCGTACGGCGTTTGTCACCAAAACGTTGGTTCAAGTCTGCCAATTCTGTTTTGATGATATCAGTTACCCGTTCTGGACGAGCAAGAATATCTGTTAAGTCAGTAATCAGTTTTAACAATTCTTGGTATTCATTTTCGATTTTTTCACGTTCCAAACCGGTCAAGCGGCGTAAACGCATGTCTAAAATCGCTTGTGCTTGACGATCTGAAAGTTTGAATCGTTCGATCATCGTTGTTTTTGCTTCATCATCTGATTTAGAGCCACGGATGATCGCAATGATTTCGTCAATATGGTCTAAAGCAATACGTAAACCTTCTAAAATATGAGCACGTGCTTCGGCTTTTTCTTTTTCGAAAATCGTACGACGTGTAATCACTTCACGTTGATGTTCAACATAGTTTTCAAGGATTTGCTTCAAGCTTAATACTTTAGGAACACCTTTTTCGATGGCTAACATATTGAAACCAAATGAATTTTGTAAAGAAGTCAATTTATACAAATTGTTTAGAATAACTGATGCACTTGCATCACGACGAACATCGATGACGATCCGCATGCCTTCACGAGAAGATTCATCACGCAAATCAGTGATTCCTTCGATCCGTTTATCTCTGTGTAATTCAGAGATACGTTCGATCAATTTGGCCTTATTGACCATATAGGGTAATTCCGTCACAAGGATACGTTCTTTACCGTTTGGCATCTCTGTGATTTCCACTTTCGCACGAACTGTAATTGATCCTTTACCTGTTTCGTAGGCACGACGGATACCTGATTTACCCATAACTAAACCGCCTGTTGGGAAATCTGGGCCAGGAAGTACTTCCATCAATTCATTCGTTGTTACATCTGGATTTTCCATCAACAGGTCAATAGCCGCCACGACCTCTGACAAATTATGAGGTGGAATATTCGTTGCCATCCCTACAGCAATACCAGTTGTTCCATTTACCAAAAGGTTAGGAAAGCGGGCTGGTAACACAACAGGTTCTTTTTCTGTATCATCATAGTTGCTTTGGAAATCGACTGTATTTTTATTGATGTCACGGAGCATCTCTGTGGCGATTTTGCTCATACGCGCTTCGGTATAACGCATCGCAGCAGCCCCATCTCCATCGACTGAACCAAAGTTTCCGTGACCGTCTACCAACATGTAGCGGTAACTAAATGGCTGTGCCATACGGACCATCGATTCATAGATCGCACTATCACCGTGGGGATGATACTTACCCATGACATCCCCAACGATTCTGGCTGATTTTTTATGTGCTTTATCTGGCGTCACACCTAATTCATTCATTCCGTATAAGATACGGCGATGAACAGGCTTCAAGCCGTCTCGAACATCCGGTAGTGCACGAGCTACAATAACACTCATCGCATAATCGATGAAGGAGTCTTTCATTTCGCTAGTTAGATTGACATCATGGATGTTCTCTCTGATTTCTTCACTCATCTTTATTCCTCCTTCATGATTAAATATCTAAGTTTTTCACGTAATGGGCATTTTCTTCAATGAACGCACGGCGTGGTTCAACACGGTCACCCATCAGCATTTCGAAAATCTGATCGGCTGCAATTGCATCATCCACGCTGACGCGAGCCATCATTCGATTGCTAGGGTCCATCGTTGTTTCCCATAATTGATGATCGTCCATTTCTCCCAAGCCTTTGTAACGCTGTACACTAGGTTTTGGTGTCGCTGGTAAAGAAGCAACAACTTCTTTCAAATCTTCTTCAGCAGTTTTACCTGGCTGAACGTACGTGATTTTTTTCCCTTGTTTTACGCCATACAATGGTGGTTGCGCAATATAAACATATCCTGCTTCCACGATAGGTCGCATATAACGATAAAATAGTGTCAACAGTAATGTCCGAATATGTGCGCCATCGACATCGGCATCCGTCATGATAACTAATTTATGGTAACGGGCTTTAGAAACATCAAAATCTTCTCCAAAACCGGTGCCCATCGCTGTAAATAAAGAACGGATTTCTTCATTCGCTAAAATTTTGTCCATGCTGGCTTTTTCAACATTCAGGATTTTCCCACGGATCGGTAAAATCGCTTGGAATTCACGATTTCGTCCTTGTTTTGCAGAACCACCGGCAGAATCTCCTTCGACGATGAATAATTCACATTTTTCAGGATCATTGCTTGAGCAATCGGCCAATTTACCTGGCAGATTACTGATTTCCAACGCACCTTTTCGTCTTGTCACTTCTCTTGCACGTTTAGCAGCTAATCGGGCTTTAGAAGCCAATAATCCTTTTTCGATGATTTGGCGTCCGACACTTGGATTTTCTAACAAGAACTTCATGAAGTGCTCGCTGAATAAACGGTCAGTTACAGTACGAACTTCTGAATTTCCCAGTTTTGTTTTGGTTTGTCCTTCAAATTGAGGATCGGGATGTTTGATAGAAATGACTGCTGTTAAGCCTTCTCTTACATCTTCCCCTGTCAAATTATCATCGTTTTCTTTCATCAGCTTTTGTTTACGCGCATAATCATTGATGACACGAGTCAATGCTGTTTTGAATCCAGACTCATGTGTCCCACCTTCATATGTGTGGATATTGTTCGCAAAACTCATGATGTTTGAATGGTAACCATCGGTATATTGCATCGAAACTTCGACCGTGATATCTTGCTGTTCGCCTTCTAAATAAACTGGCTCTGGGAAAAGTACTACCTTGTTTGCATTTAAATACTCGACATAGCTCTTGATCCCACCGTCATAATGGTATTCTTTTACTACTGTTTTTTCTTCGCGTCTGTCCTCGATCGAGATGTGCATGCCGCGATTCAAGAAAGCCAATTCACGAATACGAGTCGCTAATTTATTGAAATCAAAAACGGTTGTCTCTGTAAAAATTTCTGGATCTGGAATAAAATGGACAGTTGTTCCGTGGCGGTCACTTTGTTCAATGATTTTTAAATCATCAACAACAGCACCACGACGATATTGTTGGTAATAAACATTGCCGTCTTTATAAACTTTTACATCTAATTGTGACGATAACGCATTAACGACGGATGAACCAACACCATGCAGTCCACCAGATACTTTATATCCGCCTCCGCCGAATTTTCCCCCTGCATGAAGCACGGTAAAAACAGTTTCTACAGCCGGACGACCAGTTTTTGCTTGGATATCTACGGGAATCCCACGGCCATCATCGATTACAGTGATGCTGTTATCCTCTTCAATTACGACTTGGATCTTAGTAGCAAATCCTGCCAACACTTCATCGATCGAATTATCGACGATTTCCCATACCAAGTGATGTAATCCTTCAGAACTAGTAGATCCGATGTACATTCCTGGACGTTTTCGAACGGCTTCTAATCCTTCAAGGACTTGAATCTGACTGGCATCATATTCTTTAGCGCGTTCAATTAAACTTCTCTCATCTGTCATTTAACTTTCTTCTCCTTCTATTTTTCCTTGCTGAACATAAAAAATCTCAGGTTCAACGGTCATTTTATTTTTTACATGATCAAGTGTGGTTGTTGTCAAGAAAGTTTGGACTTTACCTTCAATCGTTTCTAGCAAGTGCAGTTGGCGATTATCATCTAATTCACTCATCACATCATCAAGCAAGAGAATTGGATATTCCCCTGTTTCTTCTTTGATCAAGTCGATTTCAGCTAATTTGACGCTCAAAGCTGTGGTTCGCTGTTGTCCTTGAGACCCATAATTCTGCACGTTTTTTTGATTGACGAAAAAAGAAAGGTCATCACGATGGGGCCCTATCGTTGTTGTCCCTCGAAACAAATCTTTCTTTTTATTCTGATCTAGCAATGCCAAAAACTGTGTTTGGATCTCTTCTTGTGTTTGTGAATGCAAAGAAGAAATCGCTGTTACGTATTCAATCTCTAATTGTTCTTTTTGATGGGTGATTTGTTGATGCAACGTGTTTGCCCAAAATTCTAATCGCTGAACAAATTGCGCACGAGCTTTCAAGATTTTACTGCCAAATTCGGCTAACTGCTCAGATAAAATATCTAAGTAAAGTAGATCTGTTTGCTTTTTTTCGTTCAATTGTTTTAAATATTGGTTTCTTTGTTTTAAGATTCCTTGATATTGAACCAGATCATAAAGATAGATCGGATTGATTTGGCCTAATTCCATATCAAGAAATTTTCGTCTTATCTGAGGACTACCTTTGACTAGAGAAAGGTCTTCCGGTGCAAATAAGATGACGTTCAATTGTCCAACATAACTGCTTAACTTCTTTTGCTCGATATGATTGATTTTTGTTTTGCGCCCTTTTTTTGAAAGTAAGATTTCTAGAGGGATTTTAGATGTACCTTTCGTGATTTCTCCTTGAATCAATGCTTGGTCATCATTCCAACCGATCAATTCTTGTTCACTACTTGTACGATGACTTCTAGTCATAGCTAAAACATAAATACTTTCCAAAAGATTCGTCTTTCCTTGCGCATTTTCACCTAAGAAAATGACGAGATTTTTCGAAAACTCTATTTGTAATTCCTGATAGTTACGATAATTTTTTAAATAGAGCTTATTCAGCCTCATTATCTTTTTTCCCTTTTTTTACCATAAAAAAAGTTCCTACTTCTGGAACTTCAACCATCATACCGGGATAAAGTTTTCGTCCACGGCGATTCTCAGGTTCGCCATCTACTAAGACAGTGTTCTCAGCTAAATACCATTTTGCTTGTCCACCACTGCTGATCACCGTGACTTCTTTTAGCATTTGACCCAACGTCATAAATTCTGTTTTTAGAATGACTTGTTGTTTCACTCTTCATCCCTCATTTTCATTATAAATGTATACTCTATTATACCTTTTTTTAATCAATAAAACAAATTTATCCATATATTTTTCCATATAAGACGATTTAAGCAAAAAAAGGTATTTTAAACAAAAAGAAACAAAAAGCCTTAAAATTGATTTTAGGGCTTTTTGCTTCTTTTCTGTTTCTTTTCATCTAATTTTTCAATCTATCAAGAAATTTGCTTAATTTGTACGTACAGGCGTAATCAATTGGATAAATTGAACACCGTCTTCTGTTGGTTCTAAAGTAAATGGACGAATAGAAGAAATAAACTTCACTTTGATACTCATATCGCCAAAAGCACGCAATGCAGCTTTCATGTAATCAGGGTTGAAAGAGATCTCTAAAGGATCGCCACTACTTGTCACATAGTTCAAACTTTCCTCGACTTTACCAATTTCAGGAGAATTTCCGTAAAGAACTACAGAATCTGAAGTGATAGATAGACGAACGATGTTGTTACGTCCTTCATGTGACAATAAAGAAGCACGTTCGATCGCTGCTAAGAAGCTAGGTACTGAAAATTCAACTTCTGTATTGAAACTTGAAGGAATCAAACGATTCGTATCAGGATAGTTCCCTTCTAACAAGCGTGAATAAAAGTACATATTTTCTGTTTTGAACAATACTTGATTTTCCATGATGCTGATTTCAACGATTTCCTCTTCATTTGTTAGTGAACGAGAAAGTTCCGTTAAACTTTTACCAGGAATGACAATATCGAATTGATCTACTGCTTGTTCAACTGGGATCACTCGTTGACTCAACCGATGTGAGTCTGTTGCGACAGCTAACAAAGAATTGCCTTCTAAAATAAAGTGGACCCCTGTAAGAATTGGGCGGCTTTCATGTTGTGAAACGGCAAAAACTGTTTCGTTGATCAG
Organism: Enterococcus sp. VV15; assembly: GCF_005236045.1. Lineage (NCBI taxonomy): Bacteria > Bacillati > Bacillota > Bacilli > Lactobacillales > Enterococcaceae > Enterococcus > Enterococcus sp. VV15. The sequence goes on along the minus strand of NZ_QPTY01000019.1, from coordinate 28,826 downwards.
TTTCGTCAAGACATGCACAGGTAATTTCATTTGGTTATGACTTTCTACTATCGGTAGATGTGGGTAATTGTCTGCATCTAATCCATTGACTAAAAAGTTGGCTTTACCTGAAGTGATCGCTACTTGTTTATTTTCTAAAACTTCTAAAGTGAATGTCTCTTCTGGTAAACGGCGAATGATCTCACTAAAGAAACGAGCTTGTAAAACAATTGATCCAGTAGATTCAATTTGCATTTGTGCTTTTTCATTTTCGACCGATAAAAGTGTTTCGATTGAAATATCTGCATTGCTACCAGTTAATGTCAATCCTTCTTGTGTCAGAGTGATTTTGACCCCTGTCAAAATGGGAATAGTTGTTTTACTTGATATAGCTCGTTGAACAGTTTGCAACTCTTGCATAAAACTTGCTCGATTTAAGGTAACTTTCATGATGTTTCTCCTTTAGACATGTATTTATTATTAGTTAATATAAAATAATAAAAGTATTAGGTACTGTTGATTCTGTGGAAAACTAAAAAAATGCAAGAAAGAAAAGAAAAAACAGCTGTGGAAAAGGTGTGCATAACTTTTTTGTTTTTTTCACTTTTATCCACAAAGCGTTTTTTCCTTTGGTTTGATTAATTTAAAAGAAAATTTTTGATTTCCGATACTTCATTCTGCATGCTTACGCTTGAATCAACTAAGTGTTGGATTTTTTCGTGCGCATGGATGACTGTGGTGTGATCTTTTCCGCCAAATTCGGCTCCGATTTTTGGCAGCGAACTGTCAGTCAACTCTCTTGCTAGATACATTGCGATTTGACGTGGGACAACGATCGATTTCACTCGTTTTTTCCCTTTTAGATCCTTTAATTGAATATGGTAATACTTTGCAACCTCTTCTTGGATCTGTAGGATCGAAAGTTGTGGGTGTCCTTTGCCAGATTTCAGTGTTTTCAGTGCATCAGCAGCTAAACTGGTTGAAATATCTTCACTATTCATCGCAGCAAATGCTTGGACACGCACCAGAGCTCCTTCTAATTCACGGATATTCGAATCGATTTGGCCCGCGATATAACTTAACGTATCGTCGGGGATCTCTAATCGTTCAGCAGCGGCTTTCTTTCTCAAAATCGCTGTTCGTGTTTCTAGATCAGGTGGCGTGATGTCAACGGAAAGCCCCCATGCAAAGCGTGATACTAAACGTTCTTGCAGTTTTGGTATCTCGTTTGGCAAGCGATCACTTGTTAGAACGATCTGCTTTCCTTCATTGTAAAGTGCATTGAATGTATGGAAAAATTCTTCCTGTGTAGCTTCTTTTTCTGCAAAGAATTGAATGTCATCAACTAATAAAAGATCAACATTTCGGTATTCTTGACGAAACTCTTCTGCTGTTTTGTTCTGGATCGAGTTGATGAAATCATTCGCAAATGTTTCACTACTAACGTATTTGACCTTCGCATCAGGTTGGCTCAACAGCATCTGATGACCAATTGCATGCATCAAATGGGTCTTACCAAGACCAACGCCTCCATAAAAGAATAACGGGTTGTAAATAGAGCCCGGATCTTCTGCAACGACTAATGCCGCAGCATGCGCCATTTGGTTTCCTTTCCCAATAACAAACGTGTCAAAGGTATATTTAGGATTCAACATCGCTTTTTTTATGGGATTCGCTACAGGTATTTTTGGACTTTGGACGTCTTCAATGATTTCTTGTTCTGCTTCTTCCCCGGTAACAAAACGCGGGATGATCTCTTTACCTGTCAGCATATAACCGACTTCGACGATCTTTGTCGCTAGGTTTTTTTCCCAATATTCTTTATGAATTTTACTAGGAACTTCTACAACTAACTGGCTTTGATCCAACGATCTTGGTTGAGCGGTTTCGATCCAAGTATTATAACTTGCAGGCGATAAATCTTTTTGGTAAGTGGTTTTTAATTCGTTCCATAAAGCATCGAGGGATACCATATAAGGCCTCCTCCTTCATTAAAAAGTGAATAACTAGTACTAATTTATCATTTTTCGCTGAAGTTTTCCACAGAAAGAAAAGAAAAAATTTTTATTTTACATTTATCCACAAAATCAAGAGGTGAATGAGAAGAAAAAAACACGGGTGGGAAAAACACTTATCCACATGAGTAATCAACAGGTGGATAAGTGTTGTTTTGGAGAAATTATCCAGAAGTATCTGTGGATAATAAATCTATATTTATCATATTGTTCAGCAAGAAATTCACAAGTTTTGCCCTATCTGTGGATTATTTTTTTTACAGGTGTTTATTCTGTGTAAAAAGGGCATGGAAAATGCTGTGGATAATTCGTGTGCATAACTTTTTCCACATACAAAACACATTGCAAAAAATAGTTCTGTGGAAAAATAGAATACGTATTTTAACAAGAATCGTTCTATTTTATATTGACAAAATACCTTAGTTGTCGTTATACTATCAAAGTATGTCTGTGTTTAATCAGTAGATAAGAAATTTTGGAGGTGGAATACATGAAAAGAACATACCAACCAAATAAACGTAAACGTCAAAAAGTTCACGGATTCCGTAAACGTATGAGCACTAAAAATGGTCGTCGTGTTTTAGCAAGCCGTCGTCGTAAAGGAAGAAAAGTTCTTTCAGCTTAAGCCACTGGGGTTTCAGTGGTTTTTTTTATGCCCTTTTTTTGCGAAAGTGTAAAAGAGTGACATGAAATATGGTATGATTATTGACGTAAGTGAGAGATAGAAAAGGAAAGAAAACGAATGAAAAAAGCGTATCGTGTTAAAAAAGAACGAGAATTTCAAGCTGTGTTCCAAACAGGAGCATCATTTGCTAATCGTAAATTTGTCATCTACCGCTTAGAGAAAAAGGACCAACCACATTTTCGTGTAGGGCTTTCAGTAGGTAAAAAAGTAGGCAATGCCGTATGTCGCAATGATGTAAAGCGCAAGCTCCGTGCAGCGATTTATTCTTTAAAAGAAGAGATCGACCCGGAATTGGATTTTATTGTGATTGCCAGACCAAGTGTCAAAGGGTTGACTTACGATGAGATTCGTTCCAATCTAGTCCATGTCTTAAAACTTGCAAAAATAATCGATAGAGAGGAAAAGAGTAAGTGAAGAAATACAAACGTTTACTTTTGATGGCAGGTATCGTAGGTCTTGCCGTCGTCTTATCCGGTTGTGGAACTGGAGAAGTGAGTGCGCAAAGCACAGGAATTTGGGATCGCTACATCGTTTATTATTTTGCAGAAGCGATCAAGGCATTGTCATTTGGTAACGTGGGGATCGGGATCATTTTGTTCACCTTGATCATCCGTGTGATATTGATGCCTTTGATGCATTTTCAGACAAAGAGCATGCGTAAAACGCAAGAGCTTCAACCTAAACTAAAAGCATTACAACAAGAATATAGTGCAAAAGATCCAGATACACAAAGAAAATTACGTGAAGAGCAACAACGTCTATATGCAGAAAATAATGTGAACCCGTATGCAGGTTGTTTACCATTATTAGTACAAATGCCAATCTTGATGGCGTTGTGGCAATCCATTTCACGTGTACCAGAATTAAAACAAGGACACTTTTTATGGTTGAACCTAGGAACTGCTGATCCAACATTTATTTTGCCGATTCTAGCGGCTATCTTTACGTTCGCAAGTACTTATTTAAGTAGTATGAGCCAACTTGAGTCGAATGCATCAATGAAGATCATGAACTTCGTGATGCCTGTGATGATTTTAGTGATGGGTGTCAATTTAGCCAGTGGTCTTTCATTATACTGGGTAGTCTCAAATGCGTTCCAAGTACTACAAACGCTATTGATCAACAATCCATTTAAAATCAGAAAAGAACGTGAAGAAGAAGCAAAACGTATTCGTGAAAAAGAACGAGCAATGAAGAAAGCAATGAATCCTAAGAAAAAACGTAGAAAATAAGGGAGGTAATGCTAATGCCAATTTATGAAGCTGCGACAATAGATGAAGCGGTCCAACTCGGACTGGATGATTTGGGTCTATCAAAAGACAACGTAGAGATCGAGATACTTGATGAAGGTAAAAAAGGATTCTTAGGTCTAGGAAAAAAGAATGCCCGTTTGATGATCAAGCCTTCAATCAGTGAAACTGTTTCAGAGACGATCGAAGAAACAGTGGAAGAAGTTTTAGAAGAAAAACCTGAAATAACAGAAATTGTTTACGAAGAAGAATCTCAAGCAGAAGTGCCTAAAAAAGAACTAAGTGAATTAGGTGATGAAGCAGCTTTAACGGAATTAGCAGTTTATCTCACTGAAATTACGAAACAATTGGATGCACCAGCTGTAGTAAAAATCAAACGAGAAGCAAACATGATCGTTTTTCAATTGGATACTCAAAAACAAGGGCTATTGATCGGAAAACATGGAAAAACGCTGAATGCCTTACAATATTTATCCCAAGTATTTATTCATCGTGTAGCTGAAAATAAGCTTTCTGTGGTAGTGAATGTAGGCAATTATCGGGAGAAACGCCAAGAAATCATCCAACGACTTGCAGAACGTACAGCGGATAAAGTCAGTCGTACGGGACAACCGGTATTTTTAGAACCAATGCCTGCTTTTGAACGAAAGCAGATCCATGCGGTATTGAGTAAAAATGAAGTTGTCCAAACTCATTCAGAAGGTGATGAACCTTATCGTTATTTGGTCGTTGAGCCAGTGAAAAAACGCTTGTAACAGAAGGATGATTTCTAGAAATAATGAATACTCATTGACAAACTTTTTTAAACCAAGTATATTTTATTAGAAATCATTCTTATCGGAGTATACGATGTTCAAGTAGTCTTACTTTGATAGAAAAAGCACATGAAGTCTCGCTTCATGTGCTTTTTTGCATTAAGATGTACTAATTGTATCAGGTAATCAGCCAATCGTAGTTTGGACAAATTGGATGACCGTTCCGTAGGCAAATAATTCCAAGTACTGTTTTTCGCCAAGTGAGCGCTGCTGATAGTCAAAATGACAATTGATCACTGCGTTTGCCCCGTATTCCAGCACTTTCTTTTTTAACTTTCGTTTCGTTGTTAAAAACAGATCCTCAGTATTAAAATTTGGGTCAAACAAGTCAGCTTCAAAGCATTCCACCACAAAAACAATATCACGTACAATATATTTTTGGTTGATATTTCCCGTGGACAACACGACATCATTGATGCGCGGGTCATCTTCACCGTCAAATGAAACAGGATTAAACTGGCCCATAAGGTTCTCCTTTCGATAAAACAAAGTGTAGGTAGATAGCGCTACCATTTTAGTGTACCTTTTTTTTAAAGAAAGATAAAGGAGTATGTAAGAAAGAGCAACGATTATTTCTAGTTAGGGAAAAGACAGATTTTAAACTAAAAATAATACTGCTACACTTGAGAAGAGGTTGAGATAAAAGTCGTTTAGGTTTGAAAAATTGGAGAAAAAAATGAACAATACGCTTTTTGTATTGATCGTTTTTTTGAAATTTCCGAAAAGCTTGACTTTTGTACGCCGTTTATTCGAGGGTCTGTAGCAAACCTGATTTTTAGATTTGTCCCACACTCTAAAATACTAGATCGAGGTGATGATCTTTGGGTATTTACGATTTATTTAGAGAAAGAAAGCAGGCGAAACTTTTACGATTAGTTATGCGAAAACGTCAAAGGTACCTAAACAGTGAAGAGTACGTGAAAAACATATGCAGCAGAATTATTCAGAATTTAAATCTAATGGGAAATCCGATCCAGGAAAAAATGAAAAAAGTGCCTAATGCCGTGATTGAATTGATGCCAATCCATTCAAAAAAAATTAAGGGCAGCTGTTTACATAGATGACTAAAAGAAACAGATTACACCGATTTATATCTATAAAATCAAAAATTCACCACAAAAGATCAGGGCAATCACTCAGGCATTGCGTATAGGACGGCTACATCTGAATTGATTTGAACGAAACGAATTAATAAAAGGACCATTTGAAGAATATCGTCCGCTTCATTTGTTCAGTCGTTGTGCAAAGAAAGAATATTATTCCAAGGATCTGGCAACCTCACAATATGTCCAAGATAATTGTATGGTCAATAATTTAAATGGTGCAATGAAATATATTTTAGGGGTCAAGAAACAGGTCAAAATAAATATTTTATAAATCAAGTATTCCTAATTTATCTAATGGAGATTTCAAAGAAGAATTGGCTAAGTTAGCGATAGTTCATTTGAAAAACAGTGGAGCTTCTAGTAAAACATTAAAAAATACTGCAACAGGCACTAGTGACATACCTAGATGAAAAAAGTAAACGTACCGAAGTACCTCAGCAAGAAAAAATTCCTTATAAACTAAAAAAAGGAAAAGAGACGCACCGTGTGTGACTACAAAAAACACTAAGGTCACAAGAGTTAAAGATAGAGCAACCCCGGTAATAAAAGAGAACGACTCAAGAAATAGCCCACTTCCATGTTGCGAAAAAAGTGAAAAGAATCAGCTAAGATAAATCAGGTAAAGTTTACCTAAAAACATGAAAGTCCTAGTAAAGATAAAGCCAGTCTCCGATTAAAAATCCTTGATTCCTTCTATTAGATGTGATAACCTATGACCAGAATTTAATCGAGAACAAGCAGTCAAAGTGCTAAGTTCACCATTTATTACAAAGGGTGAAGTGGGCGCTTTTTTTGTGCGTAAAATGAAAGAGGAAGTGAGAAAATGGTTGAAATTACTTTAGAATTTGATACGATTGCTGCAATTTCGACTCCACCTGGAGAAGGCGCCATCAGTATTGTCCGCCTCAGCGGAGATCAAGCAGTAGCGTTAGCAGATAAAGTATACAGTTGTGGAAAGAAAAGTTTACTTGAAGTCCCAAGTCATACCATCCATTATGGACATATCGTTGATCCTAAAAATGAACAGTTAGTTGATGAAGTCATGGTTTCTGTCATGTTAGCACCCAAAACATTTACTCGTGAAGATGTAGTAGAAATCAATTGCCATGGCGGAATCGTTGTAGTAAACCAAATCTTACAATTATTATTGCGTGAAGGTGCAAGGCTAGCGGAACCTGGTGAATTTACAAAACGGGCCTTCTTAAATGGACGTGTAGATCTATCCCAAGCTGAAGCAGTGATGGATCTGATTCGTGCGAAAACCGACAAGGCAATGGGTTTAGCGTTGAACCAGTTAGATGGGAATCTGTCTGCATTGATCCGTTCGTTACGACAAGAAATTTTAGAAACATTAGCACAAGTCGAAGTCAATATTGATTATCCTGAATATGATGATGTAGAAGAATTGACAACAAAATTATTATTAGAAAAAGCCACGATGATCCAAGAAAGAATCCAAGCGTTGCTAGCTACTTCGAAGCAAGGAAAAGTTCTTCGTGAAGGTTTGAGTACAGCAATCATTGGACGACCAAATGTAGGAAAATCAAGTCTCTTGAATCACTTATTACGAGAAGAAAAAGCAATTGTCACTGACATCGCAGGAACGACGCGAGACGTCATCGAAGAATATGTCAATGTCCGCGGGGTACCATTGAAATTGATCGATACAGCAGGTATCCGTGAAACAGAAGATGTTGTGGAACGGATCGGCGTGGAACGAAGCCGCAAAGCACTCGCTGAATCAGATTTGATTTTATTAGTCTTGAATCAAAGTGAACCTTTAACGAGAGAAGATGAACAATTGCTAGAGGCCACGAAGGGGTTGAAACGGATCATTCTTCTAAATAAAACAGACCTACCACCGAAATTAGAAACAGAAAAACTTGAACAATGGGTAGAAAATGAACCAGTCTTTGCTGTCTCTGTGACTAAAAATGATGGTTTGGATCGTTTAGAAACAGCAATTTCAGATTTATTCTTTGGTGGTCAAACAGGAGAACGTGATGCGACATACGTCTCAAATACGCGTCACATCGCTTTGCTTGAAAAAGCAGCTATTTCATTAGAGGAAGTCATCGAGGGCATCGCAGCTGGTATGCCTGTAGACTTAGTGCAAATCGACATGACTCGCTGTTGGGATTACTTAGGTGAAGTGGTCGGAGACAGTGTACAAGATGAACTGATTACTCAATTATTTAGTCAATTTTGTTTAGGAAAATAAGGAGGAAAATCTTTTGAATCATTATCAAGCAGATGCCTATGACGTGATCGTTGTCGGTGCTGGACATGCGGGGTCTGAAGCCGCATTAGCCGCAGCAAGAATGGGCTCAAAAACATTACTATTAACCATCAATTTGGATATGGTTGCTTTTATGCCATGTAATCCGTCCGTTGGCGGACCTGCCAAAGGAGTCGTTGTCCGCGAAATCGACGCATTAGGCGGGGAAATGGGTAAAAATATCGATAAGACCTATATTCAAATGCGCATGTTGAATACTGGGAAAGGCCCAGCTGTCAGAGCATTACGTGCGCAAGCAGACAAACATGCTTATTCCGCAGAAATGAAACATACGATCGAAAAAGAACCAAATTTGACTTTGCGTCAAGGAATTGTCGAAGAATTGATCGTTGAAGATGGTGTTTGCTGTGGTGTAATCACCTCTACTGGAGCGAGTTATCGTGCGAAGGCTGTTGTCATCACTGCTGGAACAGCACTACGTGGCGAAATCATCATCGGAGAATTAAAATATTCTTCTGGTCCTAATAACTCCCAACCTTCTGTTGGCTTAGCGAATAATTTGAAAGAGCTTGGTTTTGCCATTGAACGGTTCAAAACAGGAACACCGCCACGTGTTAAATCAAGCACGATCGATTATTCAGTCACAGAAGAACAACCAGGTGACAAGGAACCCAATCATTTTAGTTTCAGTACACCTGACAGTGCATATAATTTAGATCAAGAATCTTGCTGGCTAACTTATACTGGAGAAACGACCCACCAAATCATCCGTGATAACTTGCATCGCGCGCCGATGTTTACTGGGATCGTAGAAGGTGTGGGCGCACGCTATTGCCCATCAATCGAAGATAAGATCGTTCGTTTTGCTGACAAACCACGTCATCAATTATTCTTGGAACCAGAAGGATTGCATACGGAAGAAGTCTATGTACAAGGATTATCAACTTCTTTGCCAGAAGATGTCCAAGTAGATGTGTTACATTCGATTGCTGGTTTGGAAAAAGTAGAGATGATGCGTACCGGTTATGCGATCGAATATGATGTCGTTGAACCACACCAATTACGTCCAACACTAGAAACGAAAGTCGTTGAAAATCTTTACACGGCCGGACAAACAAATGGAACAAGCGGCTACGAAGAAGCAGCTGGACAAGGCTTGATTGCTGGGATCAATGCTGCATTGAAAGTGCAAGGAAAAGAACCGTTGGTAATCAAACGAAGTGATGGTTATATCGGTGTGATGATCGATGATTTAGTCACAAAAGGAACAAACGAACCTTACCGTTTATTGACTTCTCGCGCAGAATACCGTTTGCTCTTACGTCATGATAACGCGGATCTACGTCTTACTGAAATGGGCCACCAAGTAGGTTTGGTCAAAGAAGACCAATACAATGCATATTTGAAAAAGAAAGCCGCTGTTGAAGAAGAAATCAAACGTTTGATGAGCGTTCGTATCAAACCAACAGAAGAAGTTCAAGCTTTCTTAGCAACAATTAATGCAGCTCCATTAAAAGATGGTGTTTTAGCAAGTGATTTCTTAAGACGTCCAGAGATCAGCTACCAGGATCTATTGCAGTTTATTCCTGCGAATGAAGCATTGACACGCAAAGAAATCGAACAAGCAGAAATCCAGATCAAATATGAAGGATATATCAAAAAGGCACTTGAAAAAGTAGAAAAATTAAAACGGATGGAAGCCAAAAAGATACCAGAACATATCGACTATGCGGCAATTAACGGCTTGGCAACCGAAGCAAAACAAAAATTACAAAAAATCCAACCTGAAACGATTGCACAAGCAAGTCGAATCAGCGGCGTAAATCCAGCTGATTTAAGTATTTTGATGGTCTACATCGAACAAGGGAAGATTGAGAAAGTCGAAGCTTAAATTATTGATACTAAAGGACTCATTTTTTAACATGAGTCCTTTTAGTATGTGAGGATGTGACAATCACTCATGAAAATGGAGATAATACATACCGGGCTAAAGCTACGTTAGACAATGGGAGTGCAATAAATATAAATATTGAATACTATCCAAAGAAAGACCGCGTATATGTAGAGATACCATATACTGAGATATTAATGTTAAACTGATTTAAATTTATTATATATACCGTCCGAATAGAAACTTCCAAAGGTGCAAATACACTAGGGAGTTTCTATGGTTTCCGCCGTATAAGTGGAAATATCAAATATGATGATAGTTAAGGAAAATTTGGAAAGCAGCTTATTTTTTTATTTTGTAGGATTGATGATAATTAGTTTAGCCGGCGACAGGTTTCTGTCTAAGTATTTTTTGATAAATAAGACAAAGATTTACTGGGTACTGTTAGCCGACAGATAATTTAGCAGAAGAAAGGCGGTTTGCAGTTTAAAATAGAGTATAAAAATGTACGAAATAACTTTAAATGGTGATACTATATTAAGTCTAAGATAGAGAACATAAAGTCTGGTGAAGAGACAGGTTTTATCTATATTATTGGTAAGGGCAGGGGATATTTCGACAGATTTCCAGTGTATAAAATATCAAAAAAAGTGACCAACTTTGAGGTTAGGTTACAAGTAAAAAGAATGATTTTAGTAATTAGGAATACCTACGGCTATGGAATATTAATTTAGTGAGAAAAAGTAAAGTTGACTAATTCTTCGTGAATTTTTGTGTAGTTATATAGAGGTGGTAGTTATGAAAAAATGTATTAGTAATTCTATGTATTTTTACTATTTTCAGTCTTTCTGTTTGTGGTGATTTTACAAGTATGACATCGCTAGGAGTTGAGTACAAGGAAATTCACGCCTGCTGTGATCTGACAATTAAATGAGCAATATCAAATAGCCGTATCCAAACCAAAGGATATGGCTATTTTTGTGTCAGGGATATACGTCACGTAGCTTGTTATCAAGAATAAGCTTCTTTCTTTTTTTTTGCTTTTTATAAAACTGAGTATGCTAAAATAAGAGGGTATATAGCAACTTTAAATAAGAGATAGGAGTGTATCTTTTTGGGTGCAGAATTAAATCAGAAGTTATTTAGTGCGGCAGATAATCTCCGCAGTAAAATGGATGCGTCAGAATATAAAAATTATTTATTGGGGCTGATTTTCTATAAATATTTATCCGACCGTTTGTTGGAACAAGTGGTTCTTTTAGCAGATGAATCCTTAGAGGAATATGACACAGTAAGCAAACAAACGATGTTGTATCGTGAATTACTTTCAGATGAGGAATCAAAAGAAGATCTGATCTCCACAATCGTTGATATTTTGGGGTATGCGATTGCACCAGAGTATCTTTTCAATGTATTAGCAGATCAAGCAAAACAAGCGATCTTTCAATTGAATGATTTAAATAAAGCCTTTGTGCAATTGGCATCTACCTACAATCAATTTAATGGGTTATTTGATGATGTGGATCTCCAATCAAAAAAACTAGGAACAGATGAGCAACAACGAAATGTGACGATTACCGAAGTCATTAAGAAATTGAATGACGTGGAAGTTTTAGGTCACGATGGGGATGTGATCGGGGATGCTTATGAGTTTCTAATCAGTCAATTTGCTTCAGAAGCAGGGAAGAAAGCTGGAGAATTTTATACACCTCACATGGTTTCTGATATGATGGCACAAATCGTGACACTAGATCAAAAAGAACGCCCTTTCTTTAGTGTCTTTGACCCAACCATGGGTTCAGGTTCACTGATGTTAAATGTGCGTAACTACTTAACTCACCCAGATAACGTTAAATATCATGGGCAAGAATTAAATACAACGACATACAATCTAGCAAAAATGAACTTGATTTTACATGGGGTAGATGCCGAAGAAATGAATCTCCGCAATGGGGATACGCTGAATAAGGACTGGCCAACAGATGAACCTTACACATTTGATGCAGTAGTGATGAATCCACCTTATTCGGCTAACTGGTCAGCAGATACGACTTTCTTAGACGATTCTCGGTTTAATCGTTATGGGAAATTAGCGCCAAAATCCAAAGCAGACTTTGCGTTTCTTCTTCATGGGTTCTATCATTTGAAGGAAACAGGGACCATGGCCATCGTCTTGCCACACGGAGTTTTATTCCGTGGCGCTGCAGAAGGGGTCATTCGTCAAAAATTATTAGAAGACGGCAGTATTTATGCTGTGATCGGTATGCCTGCGAACTTGTTCTTTGGTACATCTATTCCAACGACGGTGATTGTATTGAAGAAGAATCGTCAAACTCGCGATGTATTATTCATTGACGCTAGTCGAGAATTTGTCAAAGGGAAAAATCAAAATAAACTATCAGAAGAAAACATTCAAAAAATCCTTGAAACCTACGCTGAAAGAAAAGATGTCGAGAAATACGCTCATTTGGCAACCTTTGATGAAATCAAAGAAAATAACTATAACTTAAATATCCCACGCTATGTCGATACGTTCGAAGAAGAAGAACCAATTGATATGGTTCATGTCGGAAATGACATCAAGAAGATACGACAAGAACAGCAAGTGCTAGAAAAAGAACTATTGGAAACTATCTCTTCCCTGCAAACAACACCTGAAAACGAAGCGTGGTTACAAGGTGCGCTGGAGGTGTTCAAACATGAGCAATGATACACGACCACGACCAGAAATTCGGTTTCCTGGATTTACGGAAGCTTGGGAACAGAGTAAGTTGGGGGAAGTTGCTGAATACTATGATGGAACACATCAAACACCTAAATATACTAAATCAGGAATTCCATTTGTATCTGTTGAAAATATTCAAAATATTTTGGGCACTGGCAAATATATATCTGAGGATGATTTTGAGACTAACTTCAAAATTAAGCCTAAAAAAAATGATATATTAATGACTAGGATTACTGCTGGTATTATTGGTGACACTGCTATTATCACAAATGATTCACCACTGGCTTACTATGTTAGTCTTGCACTAATACGCTCCAAAAAAATTAATTTTCTTTATTTAGAAAAATATATTAATACTCCATATTTCAAACATGAATTGCACAAAAGGATTATCCATACAGCTTTTCCAAAAAAAATAAATTTAGTTGAAATAGCTCAATGTTCAGTAAGTTATCCTAAAAAGGAATCAGAACAAAAACAAATTGGCCAGTTTTTTATCCAGCTTGATAAATCTATCGCTCTTCATCAGCGCAAATTAGATTTGCTGAAGGAAACGAAAAAAGGATTCTTACAAAAAATGTTCCCTAAAAACGGAGCAAAAGTGCCAGAAATTCGGTTTTCTGGTTTTACGGAAGATTGGGAACAGCGGAAGTTGGGAGAAATCGTTCAAATTACCATGGGGCAATCTCCAAATTCGGAAAATTATACAGAGAATCCAGAGGACTATATTTTGGTTCAAGGAAATGCTGATATGAAAAACAATAGAGTTGTACCAAGAGTTTGGACTACGCAAATTACAAAACAAGCAGAAAAAGGTGACCTTATTTTAAGTGTTCGAGCTCCAGTTGGAGACATCGGAAAAACTGATTATGATGTAGTTCTAGGACGTGGAGTTGCAGCAATTAAAGGAAATGATTTCATTTTCCAACAACTTGGGAAAATGAAAGAGTCTGGCTATTGGAATCGATTCAGTACAGGATCAACATTTGAAAGTATTAAATCAAATGATATTAGAGAAGCTCTAATTACTATTCCAACCGGAGAAGAACAACAAAAAATCGGCACATTCTTCAAACAACTCGACGACACTATCGCTCTGCATCAACGTAAGTTAGATTTGCTGAAGGAAACGAAAAAAGGCTTCTTACAAAAAATGTTTGTCTAGGAGGGAAGAAAAATGAAAATTAGTCATCGTGAGGAAGCGGAAGTCGAAGAACAGTTGATCCGTGTACTGGGGGAAGGACATAATCAGTGGACGTATCGTCCAGATCTAAAATCAGAAGAAGATCTTTGGGACAATTTACGCCAAAAAATCATCTCAAATAATCAAGCAGAGTTGAATGATTCTCCCTTGACCGATAAAGAGTTTGAAACGATCAAAACCGAATTATTACTGCGAACGAAAACCCCATTCGATGCTGCGAAATGGTTAAAAGGTGAAAATGGGATGGCTCGGATCACGATTGAACGGGAAGATTCGCAATTGGGTTCTGTCTCACTTATCCTTTATTCCAATCAAGACATTGGTGGAGGAATCTCTACTTATGAAGTGGTTCATCAAATTGCAAAACGTGGAAGTAACATAGACGCACGGGATCGACGTTTTGACGTTACCTTATTGATCAATGGTTTACCGATTGTCCAAATCGAGTTGAAACAAGTAACCGCAAAAGATGGTGTTTATCAGGCATTTAATCAAATCAAAAAGTATGCAGAAGAAGGCATGTTTCGGAACAATATCTTTTCGACCTTACAGTTGTTTGTGGTTTCCAATGAACAAACCACTCGTTATTTTGCAAATGCCTTACCAAAGGATTTGCACCCTAAGTTTTTATTTAGTTGGCGAACGAAAGATAATAAAAAGGTAGAAAACTTATATGAGTTTTGTAAACAAGTGCTAAATATCCCGGATGCCCATCGCTTGATTGCGGATTATACGATTGTCAGTGAAGATCAAGACAATAAAACCCTCATGGTGTTACATCCTTATCAAGTGCATGCGATTCAAGCCTTGTTTATTGCTGCAAATAAACATCAATCAGGGTATGTGTGGCATGCGACTGGTTCAGGAAAGACGTTGACTAGTTTTGTATCTACTAAGCTTTTAGCACGAAAATCGGGGATCGATCGGACGATTATGTTAGTGGACCGCAAAGATTTAGATAATCAAACCACCACAGAGTTTACGAAATTTGCTTCGGAATTTAATACGGGAATTTCTTCCGGGAACGCCAAAGCGAATAGCTTGATCGTGGGAACAGGAAGTGCCAAAGAATTAAGTGAAACCCTGTTGGCAGATGCCAATGCGAATGTTGTGATCATTACAACTCGTCAAAAGCTAGATGCGGCATTGAAATATGCAAAGAAACAAGAAGAGAAAAAAGGAACCAATCGCTTCCAAAAATTAATGGGGCAACATATCGTGTTTGTAGTAGATGAGTGTCATCGAGCGTTAAGTGCTGAAAATATGGAAGAAATCAAAAAAATGTTTCCGAAATCCACTTGGTTTGGCTTTACAGGTACACCGATTTTCCCTGAGAATCGGAAACAAGCAAAAGGTCAATTGGCACGCACGACCCATGACCAGTATGGAGAGGTCTTGCACACCTATACCATTAAGAATGCGCTAGAAGATGGCTCTGTCTTAGGATTTCAAGTAGAGCATGAAAACACCGTGGAGCCGACTTCACTAGAGAATAAAATCTATCGGAAATTAAAAGAAGTAGAAACATACGCAGATTATTCATCGGAACAGATCAATCGTATGATCGATCAAATGGAGCCTGTTAAAAAAGAAAGTTATTTGGAGCCTGCTGTTTTTGAAGCAGATGAACATATCCAAAAAGTCATTCATAAAATGTTCCGTCCAGATAATGCCTATACAAAATTTGATTTTCGAAATGGCCGTCCAACGAAGTCTGCAATCTTAACTACGAGTTCTATTGACATGGCCAAAAAGTATTATCGAGCCATCAAAGAGATGACGAAAGAGCCTGACTGGTTAACAAAAGAGTTTCCCAATCAGCTCATTCGTGAAGGACGAACGATGGAGGATCCTGATTTTCCACGAATCGCTATTACCTATTCATTAGAAGAAAATAGCCAAGATTCAAGTGCCAAACAAGAAGAAATGCAAAAAATTATTGAGGAATATAATCAGTATTATGATACTGCCTGGTCATTAGCAGACATTGAGCGTTATAACGGAGACATCAATAATCGTTTGGCACGAAAAAGAGCGGAATTCAAACAATTTGGGAAACAAATCGATTTAGTGATTGTAGTGGATCGTCTATTGACAGGTTTTGACGCCCCTACGATTCAAACCCTATTTGTGGATCGTAATCTAGAGTATGCAGGATTGATCCAAGCTTTTTCACGTACGAATCGTACGTATCCTGATAAGACAAAAGGATTGATTGTGACGTTTCGTAAGCCAGCCACAATGGAGAAGAATGTCGAGGATGCGACAAAGCTGTATTCAGAAGCAAAAGAAGAATCGGGTTTGATTTATCCAAGTTATCAGGAATCCAAAAAAAGATTCAAGCAAGCATATCGTAAGTTAAAAGAGGTTTCATCCATGGAATCCATGGATGAACATACGCCACTTGAAACTCGTATCGAATATGTCAAAGCATTTCAAGAATTGAATCGTGCGTATGAATCGTTAGTGACTTATGATGACTATAATGATGATATGGTGAAATCCCCAACCTTGAACAATCAAATTCAACTTTTGGAAGAACAAATTGGTGTATATGAGACCGTGAAGGGTTCATTAATAGAGGAAGAACCAGAAAAAGAAGGAGAAGATTTTTCAACGATCGAATTTTATAGTGAAAATACCACGAAGTTGTATGATATTGATTCTACTTATATTGATCAATTACTAGGAACTTATGCTGCGAATAGTTCAGATGCACGAGAAGAAATTGAAAAAGCTTTGGCTAAATTGAATAAAACAGAAGGAGTCAAAGAAGTTTACCGACAAATTTTAAATGCATTTGATGTGGGGACTTTAGATAGTAATGAAGATATCTTTGTCATTAAACGTCGCTATTTTACACAAGCAAGTGATGATTTGATTCATGCCTTTTCCAATGAGTGGCTTGTTTCTGAGAAAGAATTACATGCTTCTAATCTGCAATATATGCCAGGTGAAGATCCAATTCCTAATATGAAAGCAATTATCAACAGTAAGGATTACGAAGGTTATAAAGCCAAACATCCAGAAGCGAAGCCATTTAAATACCCACAAGAAATGAAGCGAGCATGGCGTAAAATGTTAGATGATAAGTTGATTCCTCTTGAAAATGAATTGAGGTAAACGAGAAGAGTTAAGAAAATTGTACGATTCAAAGATGGTAGTAAAGTGGAAGTGTAGAAAATAGGGATAGATGTCTTGAGGCATTCTGCAGTTGCAGGATGTCTTTTATTTGTTCACATTTTATAACGAAGTATTTAAGACAGCTATTGAATAATGTTTCCTCCACCTTTTTCATTCATTTACCCCACCCCGTTGGTATATGACCGTGTTTCGAGAGGAACCAATAAAAAGCATGGGCTAACTAGGGGTTCCTTTTTCTTTTGCTTTTTTGGAATCCGCTTAAGTGAAATGTATCTGAAATGAAACGGAGATAAAGTGATTTTTTGCTGTAACAGCAAGTTTTTAGTTGTTTCAGATACCATGTAGTCAAAAATAGTTTATTGAAAAAATAGGAGAGTATTTGATACTAACTAGTAGGAAAAAATGAGATAAAAAGTAAATGGAATCATTTCAGGCAATCTGAAATAAAAAATATACAGCCCTGTGGTACTTTACCTATGGGACTGTATATTTTACTCTCAGCGTTTTTGACTCCGTGTCTGACTCCGTTTTATTGATTTTAAATGTTATTCAATGACCATTTAACAGGTCATTTTTGAAATTTTTGTCTCTATATGACTCAGTTTGATAATTATTGATAGATCAATTTGGGTCTACATCGAATAAGGGAAGATTGCGAAAGTGACAGAGGAAAAGGCTTGATGATAAGCCTTTTTTATGCTTGTTAGTTGCTGATTAAAAAAATGAATAAAGTCCCTTGTAATGTATGCCATCATCTTACTCTTTTTTGACACGTTTTTAACGCAATATAGAAAAGAATGTTTGATTCAGTACACCATCAATGAATAAGGTGATCTGGAGAGGAAATATGACAAAGCTTTTTGCCATATCCCTTTTTTTTTGATTCTTCATTTTTTAACTTACATTGGAATAGTTAAAATTATTTTTCCTCTCTTTTTTCTGTTTAAATTTCTATTGGAAAGATTGCAACTCCTGACATTTTGCGTTAAAGTAAGAAGAGATTTCGTGAAACAATGTAACTGTTTCACAATGAAAGGACAAACTATGACACCAGAAGAATTTCATCAGATTTTGGCAGAAAAAGGTATCCAGTTAACGGATCAACAAATGACTCAATTTGAACGTTACTATCAATTGTTAGTAGAGTGGAACGAAAAAATGAATTTGACAGCAATCACAGAAAAGAAAGATGTTTATTTGAAACATTTTTATGATTCATTGACTCTAGCGTTTGATGGGGACTTTTCAAAAGATGGTACACTTTGTGATGTTGGCTCTGGCGCCGGCTTTCCAAGTATTCCATTAAAAATCGTTTTTCCAGAATTGCAGATCACGATTGTTGACTCTTTGAATAAACGGATTACTTTTTTAACGGAATTAACGAAAGAGTTAGGTATTGCTGCAAATCTTTACCATGATCGAGCTGAAACATTTGGACAAAATCCGCAATTTCGTGCGTCTTTCGATTACGTAACGGCGCGTGCAGTAGCTCGATTGAACGTCCTAGCTGAATTGTGTTTACCCTTAGTAAAACAAGAAGGCTATTTTTATGCGCTAAAAGCAGCTAAAAGTGAAGAAGAGTTACTGGAAGCAAAATCGGCAATTGCTCTTTTAGGCGGTAAATTCATCAAAGAATACACGGTTGAATTACCTAACGTAACGGATAAACGGCACATTCTTATGATTCAGAAAAAGAAGGTCACACCGAAAAAATATCCAAGAAAACCTGGATTGCCTAACAAGCAACCAATCAAGTAGGAGGAGAAGAGATGGCACAAATAATATCTGTTGCAAATCAAAAAGGCGGAGTCGGTAAAACAACGACAACGGTAAATTTAGGCGCATGTCTAGCTAGTCTTGGGAAAAAAGTTCTATTAGTAGATATGGACGCGCAAGGAAATGCGACAAGTGGCGTAGGTATCCGCAAACCTGATGTGACACAAGATATCTATGATGTGTTAGTCAACGAGTTACCTATCGCTGACGCAACACTTGTCACGGAACACGAAAATCTAAGCATTGTGCCAGCAACTCTCCAATTAGCAGGAGCTGAGATCGAATTAACCTCAATGATGGCCAGAGAATCTCGCCTAAAAGGTTCATTAGCTGAAGTCACTGACTTATATGATTATATCTTGATCGATTGCCCACCTTCTTTAGGGCATCTGACAATCAATTCATTTACAGCTAGTGGTTCGATTTTGATCCCTGTTCAATGTGAGTATTACGCACTAGAGGGATTAAGCCAATTATTGAATACTGTTCGTCTTGTCCAAAAGCATTTCAATCCTGAGTTAGAGATCGAAGGAGTGCTACTTACGATGTACGATGCCCGTACAAACTTAGGGAATGAAGTAGTGGCAGAAGTTCGTAAATATTTCCGTGAAAAAGTGTATGAAACGATTATTCCAAGAAATATCCGTCTTTCAGAAGCGCCAAGTCATGGAATGCCTATTATCGATTATGATCCACGTTCTAGAGGAGCTGAAGTCTACCAAGCATTGGCAAAGGAAGTGGTTAATCGTGAAGAAAAATAAAGGATTAGGTCGAGGAATCGACGCATTGTTCCAAGACTTAGAAAATTTAGAAACCGTAGATGTAAAAGATGAGACCGTGATCCAGTTGCCATTGAATGAATTACGTCCCAATCCGTATCAACCACGGAAAACTTTTGAAGAGGTTTCTTTACAAGAATTAGCGAATTCAATTGAGCAATCAGGTGTTTTTCAACCTATAATTGTTCGCCGATCATCAGTAAAAGGCTATGAGATCATTGCCGGAGAACGCCGTTTTCGAGCTTCTAAATTGGCTAAAAAAGAAACCATCCCAGCAATCGTTAGAGACTTTGATGAAGAAGCAATGATGCAAGTTGCCGTTCTAGAAAATCTACAACGGGAAGATTTAAATCCGCTAGAAGAGGCGGAAGCATATGATATGCTGATGAAAAATCTCAAATTGACACAAGCAGAAGTGGCAAATCGCTTAGGCAAGAGTCGGCCTTATATTGCGAATTACTTGCGTTTGTTGACGTTACCCGATCTTGTCAAAGAAATGGTCCAAGATCAACGCCTTTCGATGGGACAAGCACGTACACTCTTAGGCTTGAAAAATAAAAGCTTGATACTAAAATTAGCAAATCGAGCAGTAACGGAGAATCTGACTGTTCGTCAATTAGAACAAATTGTGTCACAATTAAATGAAAATGATGGAAAAGAAAAGAAAAAAATTCCACGTTTAGCAAAAGAAAAACCTTACTATATCCGTGAAAGCGAAGATCGTTTAATGGATAAGTTCGGCACAAGTGTCGCTATCCAAGAAAAAGATGGAAAAGGAAAAATCGAAATTGAATATCTGTCACAAAATGATTTGACAAGAATCCTGGATATTCTTAATATTCAATTTGACGAATAAAACTGAGAAACAAAAATCTTAGGTTTTGTCCTATTACTTTCAATAATAGAGAATCCATCATTGCGCTTCGATTAATAAAGCAAGCGTTCAGATATTTTTTTCAAAAAGGAGGGGACTTTTATGTACGACTTACATGATATCGTTGAAATGAAAAAACCTCATGCGTGTCAGACGAACCGTTGGGAGATCATTCGAATGGGTGCTGACATCAAGATCAAATGTGTGAATTGTGGACATATCGTTATGATGACTCGTCGCGAATTTGAAAAAAAACTAAAAAAAATACTTGAAAAAAATGCAGAGAAAGAGTGAATAAATTTATGGCATTAACTGCTGGAATCGTAGGTTTACCCAATGTCGGAAAATCGACTTTATTTAATGCAATTACTAAAGCTGGAGCAGAAGCAGCAAACTATCCTTTTGCAACGATTGATCCAAATGTAGGAATGGTAGAAGTACCAGACTGGCGTTTACAACGGTTGACGGAATTAGTTCATCCAAAGAAAACTGTTCCAACTACTTTTGAATTTACAGATATCGCTGGTATCGTAAAAGGTGCAAGTAAAGGTGAGGGCTTAGGTAACCAATTTTTGAGTCATATCCGCCAAGTAGATGCAATCTGTCATGTCGTCCGTTGTTTTGATGATGACAACATCACTCACGTGGAAGGACGAGTTGATCCTTTAGCTGATATTGATACGATCAATTTAGAGCTTGTGTTAGCTGATCTTGACTCAATTACTAAACGCTATACACGAGTGGCAAAAGTTGCTAAAACAAAGGATAAAGATGCTGTAGCAGAATTAGCAGTGCTAGATAAAATCAAACCTGTTTTAGAAGACGGTCGTTCTGCACGTTCGATCGAATTTACAGAAGAAGAACAAAAAATCGTTAAATCGTTGTTCTTATTAACAACAAAACCAATCTTATATGTAGCAAATGTGGCAGAAGACGAAGTAGCAGAAGCAGAATCCAATCACTACGTTCAAGAAGTACGTAACTTTGCGGCAGAAGAAAAAGCAGAAGTAATCGTTGTTAGCGCGCGTGCAGAGGAAGAAATCGCCGAGTTAGATGATGAAGATAAGGCTGAATTCTTAGAAGCATTGGGAATCGAAGAATCTGGCTTAGATCAATTGATCCGTGCAGCCTATGATTTATTGGGATTGGCTACTTACTTTACTGCTGGAGAACAAGAAGTACGAGCTTGGACGTTCAAAAAAGGAATCAAAGCTCCTCAAGCAGCTGGAATCATCCATTCAGATTTTGAACGAGGCTTCATCCGTGCAGAAACAGTCTCTTTTGAAGATTTGGATCATTATGGCAACATGCATGCCGCAAAAGAAGCAGGTCGCGTTCGTCTAGAAGGTAAAGATTATGTAGTCCAAGATGGCGACGTTATGTTATTCCGTTTTAATGTATAAAAGGGCTATCAAACTGTACGTATAGTATGTTAGAATGTCTTTTGTGACAACCGTTAGAGTAACGGCTAAGGAGGACTATTAGATCATGGAACCAGAACAATTACGCGAGATCGTAAAAGAAAACAATAGTTTAGAAGAAAAGTTGACGAAAAGAAACCAACAATATATTTTTGATTTGAAAAAATCTTTAGAAGCGGCTAACTTATCCGAAGAGGAAAAAGTCACAGCCTTTCATGACATCCTTCCGACTTTAGTTTCTGAGCAAAAGGGCGGAAGAACAGCGAGACAACTATTCGGTACTGTTTCAGAACGAACAGAAGCAATCATCAATAAACCAGCTGAAGTAAAAGTAAATGCAAAACCAGTCTTGATGTGGCTAGATAACGCATTATTACTACTTGGTCTGTTGAGTATCATGGTTGCGATCACTGGATTGTTTTCACGTGGAACAACGCCGGCTTATGGAATTTCGACTCTTATTTTAGGTTCTGCAGTCGGTGGTTGGGTATTTTATCTGATGTATAAATACATTTATCAGTATGAATATCCTGGAGCAGATCGCAGTAAAAAACCAGGTATGGGTAAAACATTGCTTATTTTAGGGGGAACAACGCTGATCTGGGTTATCGCCTTTTCCGCTACAACGTTGCTTCCACCAGTCCTGAACCCACTACTAGATCCCGTAATCATCGTGATCATCGGCGGGTTCGCACTTGCATTACGTTACTACTTGAAGAAGAAATACGGTATTGTTGGTAGTCTATCAGTACCTAGAAGATAAACAAAAAATAAGGAATTAGTCAGAATTTTTGAAGTCTCTTTTGGGAGGATAAAAAATTCTGACTGTTTTTTTTAGAGAAAACTGCTAAGAGTGAAGTAATAAATCATCTATACGTAAACGATTACAATAAATATCTTCTTAGAAAAGATAGGGATTACGGGAAGACTGTTGACTTAATAAAGAAAATCGATTATTTTAGTAGATAAACTAAAACAGAGGAGTGGTACTAAAAATGTCCAACTGGGAAACAAAGTTCACGAAAAAAGGGTTTACTTTCGACGATGTCTTATTGATACCAGCAGAAAGTCACGTGTTACCAAACGAAGTGGATATGAGCGTACAATTAACAAAAAATATTAAGTTGAATATTCCGATCATCAGTGCAAGTATGGATACTGTTACTGATAGTAAAATGGCAATTGCCATGGCAAGACAAGGCGGATTAGGTGTTATTCACAAAAATATGACGATCAGTCAGCAAGCCGATGAAGTGCGTAAAGTAAAACGTTCTGAAAGTGGTGTGATCATCGATCCTTTCTTCTTAACGCCGCAACATCTAGTAGCAGATGCAGAAGAACTAATGAGCAAATACCGTATTAGCGGAGTGCCAATCGTTGAAACTTTAGAAAACAGAAAATTGGTTGGTATTATTACGAACCGTGATATGCGCTTTGTGACTGACTATCATATAGCAATCAATGATGTGATGACAAAAGAAAACTTAGTAACAGCCCCAGTAGGTACTTCTCTAAAAGATGCAGAAAAAATTCTGCAAAAACATAAAATAGAAAAATTACCGATCGTTGACGATGAAGGTCGTTTGAGTGGTTTGATCACCATCAAAGATATTGAAAAAGTGATTGAATTTCCTAACGCAGCGAAGGATGAACATGGACGTTTATTAGTTGCTGCTGCTGTAGGTGTCACAAGTGATACTTTCGAACGTGCCGGCGCATTGTTAGAAGCTGGTGTAGATGCAATCGTTATTGATACAGCACATGGACATAGTGCTGGTGTCATTCGTAAAATCCAAGAAATCCGTTCAACCTTCAAAGACGCAACGCTAATTGCAGGGAATGTGGCCACAGCCGAAGCAACAAAGGCATTGTATGATGCTGGTGTGGATGTTGTAAAAGTAGGGATCGGACCTGGTTCGATTTGTACGACACGTGTCGTAGCTGGTGTGGGTGTTCCACAATTAACAGCGATTTATGATGCTGCTTCTGTGGCTCGTCAATATGGAAAAGCAATTATTGCAGATGGTGGTATCAAATATTCTGGCGATATCGTCAAAGCATTGGCTGCTGGCGGACATGCAGTGATGTTAGGAAGTATGTTGGCTGGTACAGATGAGTCACCAGGTGAATTTGAAATTTTCCAAGGACGTCGTTTCAAGACTTATCGTGGTATGGGTTCATTAGGCGCAATGGAAAAAGGTTCGAAAGATCGTTACTTCCAAGGAAGTGTCAATGAAGCCAATAAATTAGTTCCAGAAGGAATCGAAGGGCGCGTAGCTTATAAAGGAAGCGTTGCAGACATCATTTTCCAAATGATCGGTGGGTTAAAATCTGGTATGGGTTATGTAGGAGCAGGCAATTTGAAACAATTACGTGACGAAGCACAATTTATCCAAATGAGTGGTAGCGGATTGAAAGAATCACATCCACATGACGTACAGATCACAAAAGAAGCACCAAACTATTCAGTTGAATCTTAAGTCATAACAGAACAGATTGGCTACAAGACATAAGAAAGGATTTCCCAGACGTTGCTTTTGAATTTCTGTGAAATCTCGGCTTCGTTTTCAGAGAAGCTATTTGTAGGAGACCGTTATCTTTAGTCAGTTCGACTGCTTAAACTGCTTAAATTGAATAAAAAGCGAGTTACTCGAAAATAATTTAAAATGTCCCGCAAAAGTTAGATTTTTGGTCTGATTTTTGCGGGACGTTTCTTTGCCTGTAGCTTCGATATCACGTAGTGTGTATTCGTTTTTGATAGCACACGAACGCATTGCAAGCTTGAATAGTTGTCTTAAAGGCTAATTTTATTTGATGATTTTCAAATTCCCCATGTAAGGAACAAGCGCTTCAGGAACTGTGACAGAACCGTCTTCATTTTGGTAATTCTCAAGAATAGCTGCCACTGTTCGGCCAACAGCTAAACCAGAACCGTTTAGTGTGTGTGCGTAATGGATTTTTCCATCTTCATCACGGTAACGGATCATTGCGCGACGTGCTTGGAAATCTTCACAGTTTGAACATGAGCTGATTTCACGATACATATCTTGGGCTGGTATCCAAACTTCTAAGTCATAAGTTTTGGCAGCTGAGAAGCCCATATCTCCAGTTGATAAAGCAACGACACGATAAGGTAAATGCAATTTTTTAAGAATATCTTCTGCATCAGCTGTCATTTTTTCAAGTTCTTCATATGAATGTTCTGCATCAGAGAATTTGACCATTTCAACTTTATTGAATTGGTGTAGGCGAATCAATCCACGAGTATCTCGGCCAGCACTTCCTGCTTCAGAACGAAAAGCTGGACTAAGGGCAGTGAAATAGATCGGTAGGTCTTGACCGTCTAAAATTTCGTCATTGTAATAGTTCGTTAACGGAACTTCTGCAGTTGGGATCAGTGTCAAATCTGTATCCTCTAATTGGAAAACATCCTCTTTGAATTTAGGGAATTGTCCTGTACCAAACATTGCACGGCTGTTTACCATGTAAGGAGTGATCATTTCAGTATAACCATGTTCATAAATATGTTGATCTAGCATAAAGTTATAGACGGCACGTTCTAAACGAGCGCCCAATCCCTTGTAATAAACAAAACGGCTACCTGATACTTTTGCTCCACGTTCAAAATCTAAGATGCCAAGATTTTCAGCGATTTCCCAATGAGGTTTGGGTTCAAAAGAGAAGTTACGAGGTTCATTCCAACGACGCACTTCGACATTGTCGTCTTCATCTTTTCCGATAGGGACAGAATCATTTGGTAAGTTTGGCAAAGTAGTTGCAATTTCTTTTAATTTTTCATCTACTTGTGCGACTTCTTCGTCAAGGGCTTTGATATTTCCCCCAACTTCTTTCATTTCATTGATTTTAGCTGTAGCATCTTCTTTATTTCTTTTTAGTTGTGCAATTTCACCAGAAACATCATTACGGTATTTCTTCAGCTCTTCACTTTTGACAAGTAATTTTCTACGATTTTCGTCAAGTTCCATAAATTCAGCTAACGTTTCTTTTTTCACGCCACGAGTCATTAGTTTTTCTTGTACATAGTCAAAATTTTGGCGCATCATTTTTACATCTAACATTCCTATTCCTCCTTAGTATAAATAAAAAAGACCGATCCATCCCAATGTATTCTTGGGACGAATCAGTCTAACATTCGCGGTACCACCCGAGTTCAACACATGATCAGTGTTGCTCTTGCTAACAGATAACGGCTGTTTGCCGACCTTTCTTATTTCGAAAGGTACACGTCATAGAACTGGAACTTCCAAATTATTTTTTACTGATTTTCAGCAGCCATCAGCTCTCTTGAAAAAAATAAAATGTACTGGGTTCTGTGTTTCATCAATTATCCATGATTGTAATAAGAATATCGGATATTTTAGCGTTCGTCAATGGTTTCCTAGCTTTCAATGGGTAACTTTTCATTTTTTCTTAGTGGCAAGTGCATGATAAAAGAGGTCCAATGTTCATCTGATTTGGCATAGATGTACCCACCGTGTAGAGCAACGATGCTCTGGGCGATCGCAAGGCCTAATCCTGTTCCACCAGTTTCTTGTGAACGTGATTCTTCAACACGGTAAAAGCGGTCAAAAAGGTTATCGATCGCTTGTTGAGGAATCATCGCCCCATTGTTTTTTACAGTTGCAACCACTTCTGAACCGATCTTTTCAACCTCAATCACGATTTTTGTTGCACCTTTTCCGTACTTTAAAGCATTCGTCAGTAAATTATTGAAGACGCGGACTAATTTTTCAGTATCTCCATCCATGATCAGAGAATCCACTTGGCTTGTCACAACGATTTGAATATGTTTTTTGGAAGCCTCTAATTCAAAATCAGCTGCTAATTGCTCGATTAGTTGGATCAAATCAAAAGCAGAAAAATTAATAGGAACGGCTGGTTGCCGAACCTTTGTGTACTCAAAGAGGTCGTCTACCAGTGATTTCATTTGTTTAGCTTTGATGTAAGCTGTGTGTGTATATTTTAAAATATCTTCTTCTGTTTGATATTGCCCGTCTTCGATCAGACCAAGATAACCAATAATCGATGTTAGAGGTGTGCGTATATCGTGACTGACGTTGGTAATCAATTCATCTTTTGATTTTTCGATTTTGCGTTCATCCTCAATGGCTGCGACAGTACTGTCTACTAAACCATTGATACTAGTGACTACCCGACTAAGGTCACCGCTCAATTCAAAAGGAATTCGGTGGTCATAGTTACCATTTGCGATATAATGCAGTTCACTGATGATGTGTCGCAGCTGCATTTGACGATACCGACGAATCAGTCGCCAATATAAGACACCAATATCTAAAAGAAAGAAGAGAGGGAAGATAAAGTTTCGGCCATTCCAAAATAAATCGCTATTCAAACGTTCAGCAAAAATGTTTTTTGAATCCCAAATGGCATTTGTCAATGAAGGGGAACTACTGATTACTGAACTAAGAACAACCAATATTGCGACATTTAATAGAAGAAGTAAGATAACTGTGATGATTCCTTCTGCTAATAATTCGCTGATTTCTTTAGAAGTTAAGTTGATCCGCCGACGCTTTTCTGTACCTCTTGTTTTATCGTGCATCAATTTTATAGCCCACTCCCCAAACGGTTTGAATGACTTTTTCTCCACCAGTTGCTTCTTCAATTTTATCTCTTAAGTGACTTACGTGTACCATGACTGTTTTAGCAGAAACAATACTTTCCTGTTTCCACACACGTTCAAAAATTTCATCTGCGCTGAATACGCGGTTTGGGTGACTTGCTAATAAATAGAGGATTCCAAATTCTAGTGCTGTTAATTGGATCTCTGTACCATCAATCGTTTTTACTTCATGTGAATCTTTATTGATGATCAAAGAATTTACTTCTAATATATCTGGTTGGTCAGGGGTAACTTGCATTTTTGTCCGACGAAGTAATGATTTTACACGAGCCATCACTTCCAAAGGATTGAATGGTTTAGTTACATAATCATCAGCACCTGCTACCAGACCTTTGATTTTATCCATATCTGTAGTTTTAGCTGTAAGCATGATGATCGGGATCTGTGATTCTTTACGCAATTCTTTTACTACTTGCATTCCATCCATTTCAGGCATCATGATATCCAAGATAAGCAGTTCGATATCGGGAATGGTACGGATTTTTGATAAGGCTTCTTTTCCGTCGTAAGCTTTCACAGCTTCATAGCCTTCGTTGTGAATATAGATACTTAGTAATTCAACGATTTCTTTATCGTCATCAGCAATTAATATTTTCATTGATCGTTCCTCCAAGATTATAATGTAGCTATTTACTATATATATTAGCAAAAAAAAGCGTAAATAGATAAAAGCAACGCTTTGTTAACAAAAATTTTAGAAGGTTCAGGAAATAACTATGTACCAAGGAAAACAAAACCTGAACATTTAATGGAAATCAAGGTAAATAAAGGCTAAAAAAAAACGAAAATACGAACATTGAAAAGCAATTAGAGGGGAATGGTCGAATATGCTATGAATGTTGATAAAACAGCATTTTCTTATTGACTTTCTATTTTGATGTTGGTATATTATTATGTGTTCGAAAGAGCGCGAAACACTTCACAAATAACTAAAAAAAGTTCTTGACGTGTGGGTGACCACATGATAAGATAACTAAGTCGTTTGAAAAGAACCTATTGAAAAGCTTGATCTAATCAAGAAAAACTTCAAAAAAGTTCTTGACAAATAACAAAAGATAAGTTATGATATACGAGTTGCTGAAAGATTTCTAAAAACGAAATCGAAATAACTTTTAAGAAGACAGTTGACATTCACTTGTCGCTCTGATATGATGTAAAAGTTGCTACGGCAATTCAAGTAGACCTTTGAAAACTGAACAAAGTAAGACAAACCAAATGTGTAGGGCGTCTTGATTGATTCAAGACAACAAACATT